>CAZTAI010000079.1:0-4733 GCA_964611555.1 uncultured Chloroflexota bacterium
CGAGGAGATGATCGTGGCCAGGTTCGAGTAGGCGATGGACGGAAAGGCCCGCTTGCGCCCTTCCTCCACGGCGGCGCGCAGGGACTTGCCGCTGCGCAGCTCCTCCTTGAGACGCTCGAACGTGAGCACGTTGGCGTCCACGGCCATGCCGATCGAGAGGATGAATCCGGCGATACCGGCCAGGGTCAGCGTCACGGGGATCAGGCGGAAGATCGCGTACGTCAGG
The DNA here is from genome assembly GCA_964611555.1 of uncultured Chloroflexota bacterium. Lineage (GTDB taxonomy): Bacteria > Chloroflexota > Limnocylindria > P2-11E > P2-11E > GWC2-70-10. The sequence goes on from CAZTAI010000079.1 coordinate 227, forward strand.
GCGGTGTAGTAGAGCAGCGCGAGCACGGCGAGCGCGCCGGGCACGCGGTAGTAGGCGATCATGAACAGGGCCACCAGACCGAGCCCGATGGCGCCGGCGACGAGGCTCTGGCGCACCGACGCGGCGCCCAGGGTCGGCTCGATGCGGGTCGACTGGATGACCTCGAGCCGCACGGGCAGCGCGCCGGAGTTGAGCAGCAGGCTGAGCTCCTTGGCCTCGGCGGTGGTGAAGTTCCCCGAGATCTGGCCGGCGCCCGACGTGAATTCGGTCTCGACCACCGGTGCGGAGATCTGCTCCCCGTCGAGCGTGATCTGGACGGGACGCTTCAAGTAGTCCTTGCTCAGCTGGACCCACCGGTCGCCGTCGGGCCCGCCGAACTCGAAGTTGACGACCGGCGAGCCCTGGCCCTGGCCCGCGAAGGTCACGAACGTCGGCCTGAGGTTCGCGCCGGTCAGCGGTGGCTCGAGCGACTTGAACTCCGTGTTCGTCGTCTCATCGACCGGCACCTTGATCTCGAGGAAGGCCTGCTGCGTCGCGATATCCTGCGCGCGCTCCAGGTCCGAGATGCCGGGTAGCTCCAGGAGCACCTTGTCCTCGCCGACCGACTGGATCAGCGGCTCGGCGACCCCGAGCGCGTTGATGCGGCGGTCGATCGTCCCGACCACCTGCTCGCTCAGCTCCGAGAGAGGTGTCGTCGTGCCCGGGGGCAGCAGCTCGGTCTGCAGCCGCAGGATGAGCTGCGTGCCGCCCTGGAGGTCGAGGCCCAGGTGAGTCTTGATCTCCTGGGCGTAGAAGCGGTCACCGATGCGCAGGCAGATCCCGGGGCAGCCGAACGGGAAGTCGATCTGGTGCTTCGGGATGTCCACCCAGATCGCGATGACCGCGATGAGCCCGACGATCCAGGGCCAAAGTGCTGACATGGGCCTTCTAGCCTAGGTCTTAACTAACCCTCGCGCGGGCTGGTCCCGGCCTCGTCAGTCGGAACGGTCCACCCTTCGGCCTTCGCGCGCGCCTCGTGCTCCTTGCGCTGCTCCGGGTCTTCGAGCCGCGCGCGCGCTTCCCTCGCCTCGCGGTCGAACGCGGTCTCGTCGTCATCCCCCACCACGTCCGCCTGCGTCGCTCCGGCATCCGGCGCAGCGCTCGCCTCCGGTGCTGGCGCGCTCGCCTCGGCCGGCGCAGGCGGCGTGATGACCGGCTCCGCGACCGGAGGGGGCGGCGGCGCGGCCTTCGTCGCGAGGTCGAGGAGCTTGTCCGGGTTCCGCAGCGCCTGATCCGCGTTCAGGAACTCCGTACGCAGCTCGTCCGAGGTCTTGCGCAGATCTGCGACCGTCCGGCCCACATCGCGCGCCAGCTTCGGCATGCGCTCGGGGCCGAGCACCAGCAGCGCGATGACCAGCAGGAGCAGTAGCTCGCCCGTGCCGATGCCGAACATCAGCGGGCCCCGGCCGAACGTGCCGCGTTGGCCGTGTCCTTCAGCTCGCGCGCGGCCTTCTCCGCGGCGCGCTCGAAGTCGGCTCCGTCGGAGGCGTAGAGGACCGATCGCGAAGCGCTCGGAAGGACCCCGCCGCCGCGCTCGTCGAGCGCCGCGCGGATCGCCTCCTCACCACCACCCTGTGCGCCGACGCCCGGCAGAAGGAACAGACGGTCGGGAGCGAGCTCCCGGATCCGCCGCGCCTCGGCCGGGTAGGTCGCGCCGACGACGAACCCGCACTGATCGGCCGGGAACCGCTCCACGCACTGCTCCACGAGGTGCTCGTAGAGGGGCCGACCCTCGACCTCTAGGTCCTGTACGTCACGCGCGCCGGGGTTGCTCGTGCGGGCCAGCACCAGCGCGTAGCCGAGCTCGCAGAACGGTGCGATCGAGTCGAGGCCCACATATGGAGCGACCGTCGCGGCGTCCGCGCGCAACCGGCCGAAGAGCGCGCGGGCGTACGCCGCCGATGTGTTCGGAACGTCACCGCGCTTCGCGTCCAAGATCACAGGTATGCCGTCGGGTATGGATCCGAGCGTGAGGGTGAGGACGTCCATGCCGGCCTGACCGTACTGCTCGTAGAAAGCCAGGTTCGGCTTGTACGCGCATACGTGATCCGAGGTCGCGCGGATGATCGCTCGAAGAAAGCGCACGGCTGCCTGCGGGCCGCTTCCGAGATGGGCGGGGATCCGATCCGGCTCGGGGTCGAGTCCGACGCACACGATCGCATCGCGATCGCGCATCGCAGCCGAAAGCTTCGTGAGGAACGGCATGAGGGCACGGCTATCATAGGTTCGCTTCCGCGGGCGACACGCTTGAAGAGGAAGGGCCTAATGCGTCGCAGCCAGCGCGCCACCATCACCTTCCTCGCGGTCGCCATAGCCCTCGCAGCGGCCTGCGTACCTAACGTCCAGCCGGCCCCCACCATCCCGCCAACGCCGGGTGCGACCGCAGCGCCGACTTCCGCGACCGCGCAAGAGGTCGGTACCGCCGAACGACCGATAGTGGTGACGCTCGCGCCGACGCGCGACACCGCGAGGGTCGCCGCCATCAGCAGCGCCATCGCTAGATCGCTCGAAGCGGCCAGCGGCCTGCAGTGGGACGTGCGCGTGCCCACCAGCTACGCGGAGACGGTCGAGGGGCTCTGCGCCGGCGAGATCGACCTCGCGTGGCTGGCTCCGGTCGGCTACGTCCTGGCCAGCCAGCAGAACTGCGCCGAGGTCATGCTGGCCGCCCTGCGGACCGACGAGACCGGCACGCTGAGCACGACGTACAACGGTCAGGTGCTCGTCCGGGCGGACAGCGGGATCAACGACCTGAAGGGGCTCAAGGGCAAGGACTTCGCTTATGGCGGCCCTCTCACCGCCGCCGAAACGCTCTACTGGATCTTCGAGCTCAGAGAGGCGACCGGCGAAGATCCGGCCAGCTTCTTCTCGAGCTCCGTCTTCGCCGTGGGCCACGAGCGTGCGGTGCTGGACCTTTACCAGGGGCGGGTGGACGGCGTGGCGACCCTGATCGACGTCCGCTCAGAGCTGCGGGAGAAATTCCCCGACATCATGGAGCGGACCAAGCGCGTCGCTACCGCCGGACCTATACCCAACGAGGCGCTCGCTATCCGACCGAGCGTCCCAGAGGCGTCTCGCACCAGGATCCTGGACGCGCTTCTCGCCTATCAGGGCAGCGATGCCGGCCAGACCGCGCTGCGGAGCCTCTATGGCATCGGTGGGCTCGCCCGGGCAGACGCAGCCACGTACGACCCGCTCCTCGAGGCCGCCCGACTGGCCAGGCTGGACCTGGAGGCCGAGGCCGCGAAGACCGCGGCCCCCGTCGCGCCGACCGCCAGCCCCTAACGGCCCCACGAGGGCCGGCTCTCCGCGTCGACCCCCTCACCCCGCGTGAGCTTCACCGCCTCTTTCGCCGTACCGCCACTGAGCGCTTCCTCCAGCTCCATCGCGTAGAGGTCCACGGTCCCCTCGCGCTCGCGCAGGAATGCGAGCCACTCGCCGTCGGGCGAGAACACGGCGCTCCAGCTGCGGCCGTCGCTGGTGAGGGCAACGTCGGTCCCGGTCGCGAGCTCGAAGGCGTGCAGGTCGTTGCGTCCGTCCACTCGGAGCGTGTACACGATCCACTCGCCGTCGGGTGAGAAGGAGGGGCGGTAGGCCTCGCCCTCCGGAAGCTCGAGACGCTCCGCCACACCGGGCCGCGCCGCGTCCCACACCAAGATCCCCGGGAGCGCCGTGTTGTAGGTCGTCGTCGCGATGGCGGTGCCGTCCGGAGACCACGCCGGGTCCGCCAGCTCCGCACCCTGCGACAGGGGCAGCACGGCGGGCCGACCGCTCCCGGAGCTCGGCAGCGTCACGACGTGCAGGTCCGCCGTCGCGCCCTGCGCGGCGACGACGACCGCGATGCGTTCGCCCTCCGGATCCTGAGCCGGGCCGGAGTACCACCACACCTGGTGGAAGCCGTCGTTGCTCTCCACGCGGAGCCCGTCCAGCACCAGCTCCTCTTCGCCCCCGGCGCTCGGCTTCCTCACCACGACCGTGTAGCCCAGACGAGCGTTCACCACCTGGCCGTCGGCAAGGCTGCGGCCTTCAATGCTCTCGCGGCGCGTGAACAGCAGGGTCTTGCCGTCATCGCTGAGATCGGGCTCCGCGCTGCGGCCTTCGGCGGAGAGCGCTGCGTAGCGGCCGTCACGTAGGACGTACACGTCACCGCGCAGGACGAACGCGATCGACCCGGGGAGTCGCGGCGCGTCGGTCCGCTCCGGAGGACGCGTCGGGACGGGCGTGGGCTGGCCCGTCGTCGGGCCGACCGCGGCGAGCTGTGCCGCGACGAAGAGGTACGCGACGACGAGGACCGCGGCGATGCTGCCGAAGGTCAGGTTCCGGACCACTGCGCCTCCAGCTCGCGCGAGACACGCTCGATCTCGTCGGTGAGCCCGGGCCCGTTGCGGATCGTGAGGTACTCCGCGGGCTCCTCGAAGCCGTGGTCGCGCATCGCCAGGTAGACCCGCTCGTCCGCGTCGGAGCGGTCGTA
>CAZTAI010000079.1:4833-8115 GCA_964611555.1 uncultured Chloroflexota bacterium
AGCCGTGGTCGCGCATCGCCAGGTAGACCCGCTCGTCCGCGTCGGAGCGGTCGTACTCGGCCCGCGCCCGCCGGCGCTCCGCGAGCCGCGCGAGGGCCTCGGACTCGTCGGAGGTGACGAGCACCTGGGCGCACGGGACCCCCCGCAACCCCGCGAGTGCGAGGGTGCTTGCTCGCGAGCGGCGGCTGAGATGCGTCGCGTCGACGATGACGCGGTAGCGGTCGTCGATCAGCCGCTCGACCAGCCCCTCGAGGATGCGGAAGACGGCGGCGTTCTCGGGGTCGGCGTACGAGGGTGCCACGAAAAGCTGGCTGCGCAGCTGATCGCTCGCAACGTGCGCGGCATGGAGCCGCTGCGAGAGCAGCCGCGCGCAGTGTGTCTTCCCCACCCCGGGGAAGCCCATGAGCACCGCGATCGCCGGGCTCCTGTGAGGCCTCGCGGGCCGGGGCACGTCGGCCAGTAGACCCTCGACGACCTCGGGGACGTGCTCGCCCAGCAGTCGCGTCTGGGCCCTGGTCGCGGCGCCCGACCGACGCGGGCTCACGCCGCGTACCCGCGACCGCGGAGCGCTTCGCGGGCGACCTCAGCCTCGTTCCACGGCCGCTTCTCTTCGCCCTGGATGATCGAATGCTCGTGCCCCTTGCCGCACAGCACGACGGTGTCGCCTGCCTCCGCGCGGCCGATGGCCGTGGCGATCGCGTCGGCGCGGTCGTCGATCACGAGGTAGTCCTGCCCGCGCTTCTTCCCAGCCGTGATCGCGCCGGACTCGATCTCGCGCAGCAGCGCCGCACGGTCCTCGAGGCGAGGATCCTCCTGGGTGATGACGAAGAGATCGCACCAGCGCGATGCGATCTCTGCGAGGACCGGCCGCTTGGTGCGGTCGCGCTCGCCGGCGCTACCGAAGACCGCGATCAGCTTTCCCGGCGTGAGCGGCCGCAGCAGCGCCAGCACCTTCTCCAGCGATGCGGGTGTGTGCGCGTAGTCGACGATGACCGCGAACGGCTGATCCCCGTCGATCCGCTCCATGCGGCCCGCGACCGGGCGAGCCTTGGCCAGCGCGGTCCGCGCCTGGTCCAGCGTCACGCCGGCCGCGAGCCCCGCCGCGCAGGCCGCGAGCGCGTTGTGCACGTTGAAACGACCGACGAGCGGCAGGTCCAGCTGCACGCGTGAGCCGAAGGCGTTGATCTCGACCCGGCTGCCGGTCGCATCCTCCCTGGAGATCGTTCCCTGGACGTCCGCGAGGGCGTCGATGCCGTAGGTCACCACGCGTGCGGGAGCCGCGCGACCGGCGAGGTAGCTCCAGTGCGGATCGTCCGCGTTGAGGATCGCGGTCTTCTGCTGACCGCCTTTCTCGTCACCTCGGAGAAGCTCGCTGAAGAGGATGGCCTTGGCCTCGAGGTACGACTGAAGGTCTCCGTGGAAGTCGAGGTGCTCTGGGGAGATGTTCGTGAACACCGCCACGTCGACCTCGCAGCCGCGGAGCTTCTTGAGGGCGAGCGAGTGGCTCGTGGCCTCGAGCACGCCCCACGTCCCGCCCGCGACGGCCAGCTCCGCGAAGAATTCCTGGACCTCGACCGCCTCGGCCGTCGTCTGCCGTGTCTCGTTGGCCCAAACGTGATCGAGGACCTTGAAGTCCACGGTCGTGGCGAAGCCGGTGCGCTCGCCTGCCGCCTCGAGCACATCTGAGACGAGATGCACCGTCGTGGTCTTCCCGTCGGTCCCTGTGACCGCCGCGAGCTTCAAGCGGCGCGCCGGATGGTCGAAGAGCTCCGCCGCGAGGTCGGCCAGGGCCGCGCGCGTATCCGGGACGAGCGCCACCGGGACCTCGGCCTTGACCGGTCGCTCGGCAACGACGGCGATCGCTCCGCGAGCCACCGCGTCGGCCGCGTGGTCGTGGCCGTCACGGTGAAAGCCCTTGATGGCGACGAAGAGCGACCCGGGCGTGGCCTGACGCGAGTCGTAGACGAGGTGCCTCACATCGAGGTCGGCGCCGTCGGATACCTCCGCACCAGCGGCGGCGAGCAGAGCGCCGAGCTTCAACTCGAGCCGCGCCCCAGGATCTGCAGCGCGCGGGTGTAGATCGGCTCGGCTGCGAGATACGCGCGATACGGGAGCTGACGAGGGACCGAGTCATGTGCGCCGACATAGGCGCGCGGAGTCCCTCCGAAGCCCTTCTTGAACAGGTACGGTCCGTACATCGGGTCGTCCTTCCGGGAGGGATCGACCGGGATCCCGCCGAGATCATAGGTGAGCGCGCCGCTCATCTTCGCGGCCGCGATGCACTCCCACTGCAGGCCGTACGACGCGTAGCGCTTGCGGCCTTCGTCGTTGCTCGCGCCGTACATGTAGAGCTCGCGCTGGCCGCAGCGCCACGTCATCGCGCCGGCAACGGCGCGGCCCTCGACATACGCGAGCCGCAGGCGCGCCAGCCCGGCCCCGATGAGCGTGCGCCAGACCAGCTCGTAGTACTCCCATGTGCGCGTGATGAATCGCGCGCGGGATCCGGTCACGCGGTACAGGTCGTAGAACGAGCGCAGGGCCGCGTCGTCCGAGGCCTCGCGGATCAGGACGCCGCGCTTGGCCGCTTGCCTCACGCTCCACCGGGTGTCTTTCTCGAGCCCCGCGAGGAGGCTGCCCTCATCCGCCCCGAGGTCGAGCACCAGCGTCGCGAGGACCGGCTGGATGTCGTCGCCGCGGCGGTAACCGGTGCGCTCGAGCGGTGCGGTCGCAACATCGGCAGCGAGCTCCGGGTCGACCTTGAGGGCGAGCGCACCGCGGTCCGCCGCGAGCTTCGCGAGCTCGCGGAGCGCGCGCTCGAGACCGCTCCCGTCACCCGGCGCGACGATAGGGCCACGCGGTACGTACGCGATCTCGCCCAGGACCGGCACGCGGCGCCAGAGCACGAGGGCCACGGGCAACGGGTCACCCACGCGCACGAACTCCGCGCGCCAGCCCTGCGCGCTGCGGATCGCGGCCCACGCGCTGGACTGCAGCACGTGTCCTCCGGGCGAGCGGACGGCCGCGTCGTCCCAGCCGGGTGGTGCCGAGCTCATCGAGCGGCGCGCGCGAGGCGGCGGCGGCCCAGCAGCTGCCAGATCGGGAAGAGGGACCGCCGCACAGGGACCTCGATGGCGCCGATCCACGTCACGACATCGCCGCCGAAGCCGAGCTTGAACTCGGTCACCCCCGCCAGCGGGTCATTCGGGTCGTCGGCCCGGTCGCTGAGGCCCCACATGTCGTAGCGCTCGACGCCCAGCTGCCGCATGCGCTGGATCGCGCGCC
>CAZTAI010000080.1:0-8111 GCA_964611555.1 uncultured Chloroflexota bacterium
ATCTGTCCTCCCCACCTCCCCACCTGCGTCTGCGGGCATCGCGCGGGTCTGCGTCTCGTCCTCCGGCGCCCGGTCTCCCCGGACGCTGCCGAGGTCGAGCGCAACCCGCGCGCCCGCAGCGCACGGCTCCGCGTCGCTGAAAAGCTCGCGGCATGACCCTCGCGATCCCCTGGGCGCGCGGGAAGGCGCGCGCTTCCCGTCGTCGTGTCGTGTCCGCTTCGCCGCGGTCGCACCCTGCTCGCCGGGCGCATCGGCCCCGCTCAGCGGTGCGACGTGCGGATGCCGCATGGGAGACCCGCTCCTTCGGCGCTGCCTCCGCGGCGATCCTCGCTGCGTTCGTGCTCGCACTCGTTTACCTCGGTAGCTCGACCGGCGTGGCGACCGCGGGCTACGAGGCCCAGCGCCTCGAGCAGCAGCGCGACGAGCTTCGCCGCCAGGGCGCTCTTCTCGACGTGGAGCTGGCGTCGCTGGCATCACCGGCGCGCATCGAGCGAGCGGCCGAGGGCCTCGGGCTCGTTCATCTCTCGTACGTGCCCGTCGTCCCCGCGGACCCGATCGCCGCGCACCGCTAGGGCATGGCCGTCTCGGCCGCGCGCCTGCGCACGCTCTTCGCCCTGTTCGCGGTCATGTCCATCGTGCTGTCGCTGCGCGTCGGCTACTGGCAGACGGTCGGCCGCGATCAGCTGTTGGAGCGCGCGACCGAGCAGGTACGCACCGACGAGGTCGTCCACGCCCGGCGCGGGACGATCGTGGACCGCTCGGGGGCGATCCTCGCGACCAGCGTCGACCTGCGGTCGCTCTACGCGATCCCAGCGTTGATCCCGGAGTCGGACAGGCCTCTCGTGGCGCGGCAGCTCGGGGTGTTCCTGGGCCGCGACCCCGCTCCGATCCTCGAGCGCCTCGACTCGGGTGCCGAGTGGGTCTTCATCCAGCGTCGCCTTCCCGAGGTCACGGCCGACGCGATCGCGGGACTCGGCGTCCGCGGCCTGGGCATGCTCCTCGAGCCGAAGCGGCTGTATCCCAACGGCGACCTCGCCGCCCACGTCATGGGCTTCGTCAGCGACGACGGCGATGGTCAGAGCGGCGTCGAAGGCTGGCACGACACGCTCTTGCGAGGTGTCGACGGAACGCTCGTCGCGGAACGGGACCCCTCCGACCGGACGATCGCGGTAGGCCTGCGCGAGGCCGTGCCGTCGCGCGACGGCGCCGACGTGACGCTGACGATCGACCTTGCCGACCAGACCGCCGCCGAGCGCGAGCTTCGCGCGGCGATCGCGGCGGAGGGCGCGGTCAGTGGCGCCGTGGTGGTGCTCGATCCGGTCGACTGCGCTGTGCGCGCCCTCGCGTCGTACCCGACCTACCACCCGGGTGACGTCGCCACCGCGCGGGACGAGTGGCTGCGCGACCGGACGATCGCCTGGACATTCGAGCCGGGCTCGACGATGAAGGCCATCACCATCGGCGCGGGTCTCGAGAACGGCGTCGTGACGCCGGCAACGACCTACAACGACGTGGGCTACGCGGACATCGGCGGCCGGCGGCTGCTCAACGCGCTGGGCAGGGCGCACGGCCCGACCAACATGTCGCAGGTCCTCGAGCGCTCGGCGAATGCGGGAGCCGTCTTCGTCGCGTCGAAGCTCGGCGACCAACGCCTCTACGACGCGCTGTTGCGGACTGGCTTCGGATCGCCGACAGGGATCGACCTCTCGGGTGAGGTCTCTGGAACGGTGCGCCCGCTGGCTGAGTGGTACCCGGTCGATCTGGGTACCGCGGCGTTCGGCCAGGGCCTGACCGTCACGCCCCTGCAGCTGGCGGCTTCCTACGCGGCGATCGCGAACGGCGGAACGCTCTGCCGACCCTACGTGGTGGCCGGCTGGCGCGATGCGGACGGGGAGCACCGCACCGCGCCGGCGGCGGGTCACCGCGTGATGTCGGAGGGCACCGCCGCGAGCCTTCGCGAGATGCTCACGAACACCGTCGACCGGGGCATCGCGCAGGCGGCGCGCGTGCCCGGCTTCAGCGTCGCGGGCAAGACCGGCACGGCCCAGATCCCGTCGGACGACGGCCGCTACGTGGACGACGAGTACATCAGCTCGTTCGCCGGATTCGCACCCGCCGTCGATCCGCACATGGTCGTGGTCGTCGTCCTCGAGCGGCCCGCCTCGAAGCTGCTGGGCACGATCACCGTCATGCGGACGTTCCGCGAGCTCGCACAGGACTCCCTGCGCTACGCGCGGATACAGCCCGATCGCCCTCGATGAGACTAGGATCGAGCGGGAAATGTTCACCCTCGGTCGCCTGCTCGACGCGACCTCGGGAAGCGTCGTGCGCGGCACCGCTGACCGCTCGCTGACCTTCAAGGGCGGGGCGTTCGACTCAAGGATCCTCGAGCCGGGCGCCATGTTCTTCGCGCTCCGCGACGTGCGAGACGGGCACGACTTCGTTGGCGACGCCCTCGCGCGCGGCGCGCTGGGCGCGGTGGTGGAGCGTGTCCCGGGCGGTGTCGAAGACGACGCGCTACTCGTCGAGGTCGCTTCGGTCCCTCACGCGCTGCGGCGTCTCGCGGAGGCGGTGCGGTCCGATCGCGAGATCCCCGCGGTCGGCATCACCGGCAATGTCGGGAAGACGACCGCGAAGCAGGCGGCGGTCGCGACGCTCGGTGCGCGCTTCCGCGTGCTCGCTTCCGCGAGCTCCTTCAACAACGAGATCGGCGTACCCCTTACGTTCCTGGCGCAGGAGCCGACGCACGAGGTGGCGGTGATCGAGCTCGGCTTCTACGTACCGGGTGAGATCGCAGACCTCTGCCGTCTCGTCCGTCCGACCGTGGGCATCGTCACCGCGATACCCGACCGGCCGGTCCACTTCTCGCGAACACCGAGCGTCGAGGCGATCACGTCTGGGAAGGCGGAGCTCATCGAGGCACTGCCCCCGAGCGGCGTCGCGCTCCTGAACGCCGACGATCCACGGGTGCGCGCGCTCGCGTCGCGCACGCGGGCACGCGTGGTGCTATTCGGCACGTCCGCGGATGCGGAGCTGCGCGCCACCGGTGTACGCCAGGAGGGCCTCGACGATCTCCGCTTCACCGTCAGCCGTGGCGGCGAGCGGGCGGAGGTGCGCATGCCCATGCCCGGCCGCCACTTCCTGGTCGCGGGACTCGCCGCCATCGGCGCTGCCGTCGAGCTCGGCGTTCCCCTCGATGAGGCGGCGGTCGCTCTCGCGACGATGGAGCCGCCCGCGCACCGCGTACGCGTCCACCGCCTGGCCGACCTGACCCTTGTCGACGACTCCTACAACGCCAGCCCCGCCGCGGTCGAGGCCGCTCTCGCGCTACTTCGCGGTGCCGGCGGGCGCCGTCTGGCCGTGATCGGTGACATGCGCGAGCTGGGCACGCTCTCACAGGCAGCGCACGAGGACGCCGGCCGCGACGCCGCGCGGAGCGCCGACGTGCTCGTTGGCGTTGGCGAGCTGGCGGCCACGATGGTCGCATCGGCGCGGGAAGCGGGTCTGGCCGAGGCTCATCACGCGGCCGACGCCGCCGAGGCACTCGTCCTGCTCCGGCGTCTCATGCGGCCCGGGGACACGGTCCTCGTCAAGGGCTCACGCGCTATCGGCCTGGACGCGCTCGCGGATGCCTTGATCGGCGCGGCCGCGGCGCGCCGCGGTGCCGCGTAGATGGAGAGTGGCGTGCTGCCCTCCGTGATCCTCGCGCTCGGGCTGATGCTCGTGGCGTTCCTGCTCGGGCTCGGCCTGGGCGGCCCCTACATCCGACTCCTACGCGACCTGCGGATCGGGAAGAGCATCCGGCCCGAGGGGCCCCAGTCGCACTTCGCGAAGCAGGGCACGCCCACGATGGGCGGGGCCCTCGTGATCGCGGTGATGTTCTTCATCTGGGGCGCGCTACTGGCCTTCCTCCCGGACGATCAGCGCGACGAGTTCATCCCGCAGACGATCGTGCCGATGGGCGCGCTCCTGGCCGTGGGGGCGCTCGGGCTTCTCGACGACCTCGTGAACGTCGCCTACGGCTTCGGCATCCGCGGCCGCCACAAGCTGGTGTGGCAGGCGATCGTCGCGGTCGCTGGAGCGGTGTACATCCAGCGGCACTTCGGCGTGACCGGGATCTTCATCCCGCTGGCCGGCGAGTGGGAGATCGGCGCGACGGCGTTCATCCTCCTCGCGGCCTTTGCCATCGTCGGCACGTCGAACGGCGTCAACCTTACCGACGGCCTGGACGGACTCGCGGGCGGCACGCTGGTATTCGCATTCCTCTCGTTCGCGTTCATCGCGCAGGCCCGCGGATTCCCCTGGCTCACGGTCTTCTGCGTCGTGCTCGTGGGTGCGCTGCTGGCGTTCCTCTGGTTCAACGCTCATCCGGCCGAGTTCATCATGGGCGACGTCGGCTCACTCTCATTCGGGGCAGCGCTCGCGAGCGTCGCGCTCGTCACCGGATTCGTCGCGCTGCTCCCCGTCGCCGGGATCATCTTCGTCGCGGTCACGATCTCCGTGATCATCCAGGTCGGTTCGTACAAGATCCGGAAAAAGCGCATCTTCCGCATGGCTCCACTCCATCACCACTTCGAGGCGATCGGCTGGCCGGAGGAGAAGGTGACCATCCGCTTCTGGCTGATCGGGGCGATCGGCGGGATCGTGGCGGCGGTGCTCGCCTTCGCGACGCCGATCATCACACGGTGAGCGCCGGCGCGTCGCGTCCCTCGCCTCCGGGTGAGGCGAGCGTCAGCGGATCGACGAGCTGGCCCGAGCGGGACCGCGTACTGACGTCGCCCGGGCTCACGTCGCTCGGCCTGATCGCCGGCTTCACGACACGGCCGCTCGGCAGCATGGGCGGGCGCGCCACGCCGCCCGAAGCAGCGAGGGCGGACCGCGTCGCGCTCGCGGAACGGCTCGGCTTCGATGACGTCGTTCGCGTCAAGCAGGTACATGGGACCACCGTGGTCCGCGCCGACGGCCCATTCGGGACCTGGCCGGAGGCGGATGCCATGTGGACCGATCGGAACGGCGTGCTCCTCGGGATCGTCGCCGCCGACTGCGTGCCCATCCTCATCGCGGACGACGAAGGTCGCATCGGTGCGGCGCACGCAGGCTGGGAGGGCACCAGCCGTCAGGTCGCGCGCCGCCTGGTCCAGGCACTGCGCGGTGCCGGAGCGGATCCGTCGAGGATCGTCGCGGCCCTCGGGCCCTCGATCGGTCCGTGCTGCTACACGATCGGCGAGGAGCGGGCCGTGCTCCTGCGCGAACGCCTGGGTACCTCGAGCGATGTGCACCAGCGACTCGGCGCCTTTGTCTTCGACCTCTGGGAAGCGAATGCGCGCCAGCTGCGAGATGAAGGCGTTCCGGCCATCGAGACATCGGGCACCTGTACGAAGTGCGGCGGCCGCGACCTCTGGTCCTATCGCGGCCGCAACGAGGGAGAGACCGGCACCGGCCTCGGTCTCGGCTTCATCGGGCGGCGCGCATGAGCCTCATATTCGATCCGCCGGTCGATCCCGCCGACCTGAGTGGGCGGCGCGTGACCCTGATCGGCTACGGGAAGGGCCGAACGGGCGCGGGCCTGGCCCGCTGGCTCCTGGAGCAGGGCGCGACGGTCACCATCTCCGACCGCAAGCGGGAGGAGGAGCTCGCCGAGGGCCTCGCCCGCCTGGAGCAGGCCGGCATCCGGGACCGCGTGAGGCTGGCCCTGGGGCCATCGAGCGACGACCTGGCCCTCGCGGACCCGGACTTCGTGTTCGTGATGCCGGGGATCCGGCCGCGCTCGGCCACGATCCTGCGCGCGCGCGAGCGCGACGTGCCGATCCTCACGGAGATCGGACTGTTCTTCCGCCTGTGCCCCGCGCGGATCATCGGGATCACCGGCACCAAGGGCAAGTCCACGACGACGACGCTCATCGGTCGGATCCTCGAGAGCGGACCGCGGCGGGTGATCGTGGGCGGCAACATCGGCCGCTCGATCATCGAGGAGCTGCCGAACATAGGCCGCGACGATCTCGTGGTGCTCGAGCTCTCGAGCTTCCAGCTCGAGACGCTGGGCAAGAGCCCCCACGTCGCCGTGATCACCAACGTGCTCGAAGACCATCTGGACCACCACGGGACGCGCGAGGCGTACGTCGCGGCCAAGAGCAACATCGTCCGCTGGCAGGGGTCGCGCGACGTGGCGGTGCTCGACCTGGATGACGCGACCGCGGTGTCGATGCACACGGGATCGGCGTCCCGCCTCCAGGGCTTCTCGCTCGTCCACCGGCCCCGCCACGGCGGCCATCTCGATGCCCAGGGCCGGCTCGTCCTCACGGACGGGGACCGCGAGACGGTCGTGTGCAGCGCCTCCGAGCTGCGCATCCCCGGCCGGCACAACGTGTCCAACGCACTCGCTGCGGCGATCGTCGGTGGTCTCTTCGATATCCCGGTGGGCTCGATCGGAGAGGCGCTCCGATCCTTCGAAGGCCTTCCGCACCGCCTCGAGGCCGTGGGCGAGCACGACGGCGTCCTCTGGGTCAACGACTCGCAGGGCACCACGCCGTACGCGACCATCCCGGCGCTATCCGCGTACGGCCGGCCGCCGGTCGTCATCCTGGGCGGGGTCTCGAAGGATGCCGACTTCACGTCGCTGGGCCGCGAGGTCGTCGCGCGCGCGAGAGCTGCGATCCTCATGGGAACGGCGGCGGATGAGATCGGGTCCGCCATCGAGGCCGCGCGCCGCCGGTCCGCTACGAAGGGCCCGCCGGTCGAGCGCGCGACGGACCTGCGCGATGCGGTCGAGCGCGCCCGCCGCCTGGCCCAGGCCGGGGATGTGGTGCTCATGTCGCCCGCCTGCGCGACGGGCGCCGGCCGTGAGGGAGTGACGGACGAGTTCGCCTCCTACCAGGAGCGCGGGGACCGGTTCCGAGAGCTCGTGCGTGCACTCGCGACCGGAGCGAGCGCATGAGGCGCATCGCGCTGCCGCGCACCACCACCTACGACGTGCCGCTCCTTGGCATCGTGCTGGCGCTTCTCGCGGTCGGGCTCGCGATGGTCTACAGCGCCAGCGGTATCCGCGCGCTCGACACGCGCGACGACCCGACCTATTTCCTCGTGCAGCAGTCCGTCTGGGCCGTGATCGGCCTCGCGGGGATGCTGGTCGCCGCGCATGTCCCGCACCACTACTACCGCCGGGTGGCGCTGCCGCTCCTGGTCGTCGCGGTCGGCCTGCTCGTCCTGGTGCTCGTACCGGGCGTCGGTACGACGGCAGGGGGAGCGTCGCGCTGGCTCCGCGTCGCGGGCGGAGTCGGTCTCCAGCCCGCGGAGCTGGCAAAGCTGGCGCTCATCCTCTATCTCGCCTTCTGGCTTGGTTCGCGGCGCGACCGCATCGGCAGCGCGCCGGTGTTGGGGGGCTTCGCCGGACTCATCACGCTGGTCGCCGGTCTCGTTGTCGCCGAGCCGGACCTCGGGACGGCGATCGTCCTCGTGATGATCGCGCTCAGCGTGTACTTCGCCGCCGGTGCGCGCCTCGCCGCGTTCGGCGCCCTGGGGCTCCTTGCCGTGGTCGCGACCCTGGCGCTGGCGATCGCGCAGCCCTACCGGCTGCAACGGCTGCTCACGTTCCTCGATCCCTGGAGCGATCCGCGTGGCGCCGGCTTCCAGACGATCCAGTCGCTCTACGGCCTGGCGCTCGGCGGTCCGTTCGGCGAAGGGCTCGGCGCGGGCAAGGAGAAGTTCGGGTTCCTGCCGGCTCCGTACACGGACTCGATCTTCGCCGTGATCGGCAACGAGCTCGGTGTGGTCGGTACGGGCACGGTCATCTTCCTGTTCCTGGCGCTCGCGTTCCGGGGGACCCGTATCGCGCTGCGCGCACCGGATTTGGAGGGCGCGTTACTCGCCACGGGCATCACGATGTGGCTGGCGCTTCAGGCCTGGCTCAACATGGCCGTGGTGGCCAGCCTCGTGCCGATGACCGGCATCACGCTGCCGTTCATCTCATACGGCGGCAGCTCGCTCTGCGTCGGCCTCTTCGCCGTCGGCATACTCCTATCCGTTGGCAAGAGCGCAGCCCTCCGCGGTGCAGAGGACGCCGAACGTCTGCCGCGTGCTCCTCGCGGGCGGGGGGACGGGCGGGCACGTGAGCC
>CAZTAI010000081.1:0-7999 GCA_964611555.1 uncultured Chloroflexota bacterium
ACGTCATCCGGATGAAGAGCGGCCCGTAGTGGCCGTAGTCGGCCGGCCACCAGTCCTGCGACGTCGTCATCACCTCGATCAGATCCCGCTTCAGAGCGTCGAGGTCGAGGCCCTTGAAGGCTTCCGCGTAGCTGAAGCCGTCGCCCATCGGATCCGACAAGGGCGAGGGCTGGTGGAGTACCGACAGGTCCAGCTGATCCGGCCACCAGTCCTTGTTCGTCCTGGGCCGGGTCCGCTTGGGAGTTGGGGAGGGGATCGCGGGACTCTCGCTTTCGCTGACGCTCGCGGTCGCGTCCCTATCGGTCACGTCGATCCTTCTCCTCTCTCGGTGTTCTCTTCATCCTGTCGGCGAGGCTAGCATTCACCCGCTGTGTCCCGCGTGATCACCGTAACGCTCACCGATCAGGGTCGTGCGCTACTCGCGGAGGCAGCAGGCACGTTCATGTTCCTATCGATCGGCGCCGGGTCGGTCGTGGCTAACGAGATGACCGGCGGGCTGGTCGGGCTGGTCGGGATCGCTCTCGCCAACGGCTTCGCGTTCGCGGTGGCGATCTCGATATTCGGCGCGATCTCGGGCGCGCACTTGAACCCCGCCGTCACCTTCGGCCTGTGGATCGCCGGGAAACATCCGCGCGATCGCGTCCTCACCTACTGGGCCGCGCAGATCGCGGGAGCACTCGCTGCCGGCATCTTCCTCCGCATCGCCTTCGGCCACGCGGTGCGGGTCAACAGCGTCGCGCGTTTCGGTACGCCGGGGATCGCGCCCGGACTCGATCCGCTGACGGCGGTCGTCATCGAGCTCGTGCTGACGATCTTCCTGCTGTGGGCGGTCTTCGGGACCGCCGTGTCACCGAGCGCGCCGCGTATCGCCGGCTTCGGCATCGGCCTCATGGTGAGCGCGGACATCCTGATCGGCGGCACGCTCACCGGCGCCGCCATGAACCCGGCCCGCTGGCTCGGCCCCGCCGCGGCCGCCGGCCACTTCAACGACTGGTACGTCTACTGGATCGGTCCGCTGCTCGGCGGCGCGCTCGCGGGCCTCTCCTACAAGTACTTCTTTGGCTCCGATGGCGAGCGCGAGCCGATCGTCGTGCCCCCGTCGCCCACTCCATTGGACAGGGAGCGAACGCAGCGGATGTGACCTAGCGGCACTCCCCGCTGCAGACGTGGACCACGCCCTTCATGTCCGGATGCACCCCGCAGTGGTACGGGAACGTTCCCGCCTTCTCGAACGCCAGTGTCGCGCTCTCGCCCGGGTTCGCGCTGACGTCGAACAGCCGCTGCGCACCGTCGGACGTGACCGTGTGGAAGATCACGCCAGCGTTGGTGAACGTGACCGTCGTACCGGACGCCACCCGTATCTCCTTCGGGTCATACCCCCACTCGGACTCGGGCTGCCCGACCATGTCGAACATGCGCACCTTGTCCGTCATGACCGCCGCACTGCCTCCGCCGGTGCAGGACAGCACTACCGAGAGGGCGACCATGAAGGAGAGCGATCTCACCTGTGCGCCTTACGAGCGAAGGCCAGCGACGGTTCACCGGGAGGCGCGCCGATGCCCCATCGAGCCGGCGACGCCTGCTGGCCTTGACAACCTTACGGAGTACGGTAATCTCCTTTACAGCGTATGGGAAATCACCCAGGAACAGACCGACCGCAAGGGGAGAAGGACATGACCGCTGAGCTACGCACCCGCCCGATGACCGACGTGCAGGCCGAAACGGCCACGATGAAGGCGCTCGTGCAGGAAGGGGAGGGCTCCGCCGATGTGCTGCACATCAGGAACGTCCCACGCCCCGTGCTGCTCGACGACCGCGTGCTGATCCGCGTACGTGCGGCGTCGGTGAACGCGCTCGACTGGCACAGCGTCCACGGCGGCAAGCTGCTGACCCTCGCCGGGAAGGTGATGCGTCAGAAGGAGGAGCCGATCCGCGGCGTGGACTTCGCGGGCACGATCGAGGCGGTGGGCAAGGCCGTCACGCGGTTCCGCGCCGGCGACGAGGTCTTCGGCAGCTCGGCCGCGACATTCGCCGAGTACGCGCGAGCGCGCGAGTCCAGGATCGTGGCGAAGCCGGCGAACATGACGTTCGAGGACGCCGCCACCATGGGCGTCGCGGGCTGCACCGCCTACATGGGGCTGACTGAGATCGCCGGGCTGAAGCCCGGCCAACGCGTGCTCGTCTACGGCGCCGGCGGCGGCGTTGGCACGTTCGCCGTTCAGATCGCGAAGGCGCTGGGGGCGCACGTCACGGCCGTCACCGGACCCCGCAACGTCGAGCTCGTCCGCGGGCTCGGCCCGGACGAGGTGCTCGAGCAGGGCCGCGACGACGTCGTCCGGCGTGCGGCGCGGTACGACGTCGTCTTCGATGTCGCCGCCACGCGTTCCCTGCCGGATCTGCGACGCGTGGTCGCGCCGGACGGGATCCTCGTGCTCGTCGGCGCCGACAAGCGCGGCGGCATCTGGATGTTCACGCGGATCATCAGCGCGCTCATTCGCGCACGCGTGTTCAAGCAGCGCGTCAGGTTCTTCGTGGCGAGGAATGATCCACAGATCCTGCTGAAGCTGAAGGAGCTCTTCGAGCAAGGGAAGCTGAAGCCCGCGATCGACCGCACCTTCGCCCTGGACCAGGCGGCGGAGGCCGTCCGCTACGTCGGGACCGGCCAGGCGCGCGCGAAGGTCGTCATCACGATGTAAGAGGAGGCCGGTGAGCCCGGTGGGATCCAACCCATGAGCAAGGGGTCAAAAGTCCTCTGCTCTTCTGTGAGCCGCCCGGGATCCAACCCGGAACCAAGGGATCAAATGTCCGCTGATCTGGCATTGGGCTAGCGGTGAGCCCGGTGGGATTCGAACCCACGACCAAGGGATTAAAAGTCCCCTGCTCTACCGCTGAGCTACGGGCCCTAGGAGCCGCCGTCACCGCAAAGTGTAGGTTCGACACATGCGGACCTCGTTCATCCTGGTGCTCTCGACGCTGGTGCTCGGGCTCTTCGTAGGGGTCCAGTGGCAGACGCAGGCGCAGCGGTCGCCGATCGCCACGAGGTACAGCGCCGACCTGGCCGACGCGGCGGCGCAGATGCAGCGCGAGCAGGACGGCCTGCGTGACCAGCTCGCCGCGCTGCGAGCCGAGCTCGACGGCATCCAGGAGCAGGCCGCGAGCCTCGACCAGAGCGCCGCCGGCCTCAAGTCCCGCATCGACGAGCTGCGCGACGCGGCCGGGCTGCGACCGCTGACGGGCGAAGGCGTGGTGATCACGCTCGACGACGGTCGCCTTCCCGCCTCCGCACCGCGGCGCTCGATCGAGCTGGCCATCGTGCACAGCCAGGACATCACCGACGTCTTCAACGCCGCGTGGAAGGCCGGCGCGCTCGGCATCGCGGTGAACGGCGAGCGCGTGACCTCGGCCACGGCGTGCGTTGGAGCGACGATCCAGATCAACGGCCGGCTCATGTCGCCGCCGTTCCGGCTCACGGTGGTCGGACCCGCGGGCGACCTTCTTAGCCGACTCCGGGATCCGATCGAGCTTGGCGACATCAAGCGCCGCAGCGAGCTGTACGGGCTGCGCCTCGAGATCGAGGGGGCTCCGGCCATCGAGCTGCCCGCGTACGCCGGACCGATCCCGGTGCGGCAGGCGGTGCCTGAGCTCTAAACCCCTTTGAGCAGCTCCGAGATCGTGACGTCGAGTCGCCGCGCGAAGTGCGCGAGTGCTGCGAGCGACGGAGCGACGCGGCCGGTCTCCATCTTCCACACGTACTGCCGCTGGAAGTACACCGTGCCCC
Organism: uncultured Chloroflexota bacterium; assembly: GCA_964611555.1. GTDB lineage: Bacteria > Chloroflexota > Limnocylindria > P2-11E > P2-11E > GWC2-70-10. The sequence goes on from CAZTAI010000081.1 coordinate 3,779, forward strand.
GCCGGTCGGCACCGAGCTCGGCCATCGTGAGCTTGCGTTTGGAGCGGAGGGCGCGGATCCGCTTCCCCGCGGCGCGCAAGAGCTTCGCCTCGCCCGGCACGTCGGGGTTGACGCGAGCCGGCATCAGCCGGGCAGCCCGCGCGCCACGAAGCCGATGATCGCCTCGAGCGCCTCGGGACCGTACGGTGCGGCGAACATCCCGCGCGAGTGCTCCTTGCCTCCGAAGAAGAGGAGCTGCTTGGGAGGCTTCAGCGCCTTGAAGCTGGCAAGGACGTTCGGGGCCGCGCCGAGCGTGTCGCCGATCGCGCAGACGTAGAGCTTCCGGCCGCGCACGAGGGCGCTCAGCTCGTCGGGCACCGGCTTCACCGGCGCCGAGATGGTGACGACGGACTCGATGTCGGCTTCGATCGCGGCCGCGAGAGCCGCGCTTCCGCCCATCGAAGCTCCGACGAGCGCGATCTCCTTGACGCCCTTGGACTGCACGTACGCGACCGCGGCCGTGGTGTCCGTGACCGGTGACCACGGCTTGCCCTTGACGTACCGGCCGGTCTTTCCGGTCGATCCGTCATAGCCGCGGAAGTTGAGGGCAAGGACCGCAAGGCCGCGCTTCACGAAGAGCGGCGCGATGTCGCGCCAGCCGAGCGCGTCCCAGCTCTGACCGTGAAGGAGGATCGCCGCGCGCCGCGTCGGGAGCTTGCCGTAGAGGTCGGCCTTGAGGATGAAGGTCCCGCTCGGGATCTCGAGGGTCGGCACGGTCAGGGGACCGGGTCCAGCAGAGGCTTGCCGTCCAGGAACGCGAGGATGTTCTGGGCGGCGCGGACCGCCATGCGTGTTCGCGTCTTCTCGGAAGCCGACGCCACGTGCGGAAGCAACACCACGTTCTCGAGCTCCAGGAGGAGCGGCTCGATGGCCGGCTCCCTCTCGTATACGTCGAGCCCGGCGGCGGCGATCACACCATCGCGAAGCGCCTCGGCCAGCGCGCGCTCGTCCACGACCGGACCGCGGGAGGTGTTGATCAGGACCGCGGTCGGCTTCATCTTCCGGAGCGACGCGGCATCGATGAGGTGGCGCGTCGACGGCATCAGCGGAACATGGACGGAGACGAAGTCGGCCTCCGCGAGGAGCCGCTCGAAGGGCAGGTACTCCAGGCCCAGCTCGCGCTCCGCCTGGTCGTTGCGCCGCTCGTCCGAGTACACGACGCGCATCTCGAAGCCCTTCGCCCGCCGCGCGACCTGCCTGCCGATGCGACCCATGCCGACGATCCCGAGCGTGGCGTGGTGGACATCGTGTCCCAGGAACTGCCCCGGCCCCCAGCCCTTCCACTTGCCTGAGCGCAGCACCCGCTCGGCCTCGCCGAAGCGGCGCGCGGCCGCGAGCAGGAGGCCGAAGGCGCCATCGGCGGTGGTCTCGTCCAGGATCCCGGGCGCGAACGTGACGGGGATCCCGCGCTCCTTGGCGGCCGCGACATCGATGTTGTCGTAGCCGGTGCCCATCGTCGCGATCATCCGGAGCTTCGCCGCGCCGCGTATGGCCTCGCCGTCCAGGGGATTGGCCGGGAGCGTGTAGACGACGTCGGCGTCGCGCACCAGCTCGCGCACTTCCTCCTTTGTCGGAAGCGGCGGGTCGGCGGGGCCGACGGTCACGTCGGCGCGCGGGCGCAGAAGCGCCAGCGCCTCCTCGGTCACGGGCCGCGTGACGACGATGCGGGTCATCGCCCGCCGAGGATAGTCACGCGCGCCGCGCGGGGCTTAGGCGGGCTGGCTCGGCCCCCCGCCATTGCCTCGACGGGCTGCCTGCGGGACACGGCGTGAGATCTCCTCGCGCATCGGCCGGCTCACCTCGGCGTACTGACGCAAGGTCGCGTTGAGCTTCCGAGCGGCGACCGGGATGTTCACGGCCCAGCCGACACCGAAGACCCTGTCGCTGAACACGGTGTCGCTCTCGGGGTCCCAGTACGCGGTGCGGAAGCGATCGATCGTCGGGATGCGGAAGTCGTAGGGGATCACGCCCGCGACGCGGCCGTGCCACGTCCGCTCGGGCGCCGGCTTGCGCAGCTCCTGGTAAAGCGCGCCGATGAACGCCGCCCACGCCAAGGTCCGTAGCGCCCCGAGCAGGTCTCTCACTTCATGCCCTCTTCCCGGCGCCCGCGGCGGCGCCTCCGGTCGCTTGCGCAGGTGTCGTGCCAGGCTTGCGCAGCGGAACGCCCTGGGCGCACTGCGGGCATGCCGCCGGCTCGAAGCTGTCCATCGCGACCTCCCACAGCGCGAAGTGCGGTATCCCCGAGGTCCGCGCCGCTCCGCCCGAGCGGTCGATGAGGACCGCGACCGCCGCCACCTGGCCGCCCGCCTCGCTGACGGCTGCGATCGTCTCCTCGACGGACCCGCCGGTGGACATGATGTCGTCCACGACGAGCACGCGCTCGCCGGGCCGCAGCCGGAAGCCGCGGCGCAGGACGCGGCCCTTCCCGGTCTCGTTCCGCTCGGCGTAGACAGCCCGCGAGCGCAGCTGGCGGCCGACCTCGTGCGCCAGGATGATGCCGCCGGTCGTCGGCCCGGCCACGGTCTCGAAGGCGATGTCGCGGACCTGCTCGACGATGGCCGCACACAGCTTCTCGGTGCGCTCAGGCCACTGAAGCACCTGGAACTTCTCGAGGTACTTCGGTGAGTGTCGCCCGGAGGCGAGCTCGAAGTGACCTTCCTGGAACGCGCCCGCACTACGGAAGTGCTCTTCGACCTCCGCGGGCGTCATCGGCATCGTGGCCAGTATGCCGACGTATGATCCGAGCGCCTCGATGCGCGTTCACGACGTCACTCTCACGCTTCGCGCGGGCATGCCGACTTGGCCAGGCGAGGATGGACCGCGCCTCGAGCCGCTCAAGCGCATCGCCAGGGGCGACAGCTCCAACGTCTCGCTGGTCCGCTTCGGCGATCACACCGGGACCCACGTCGACCCACCGGTCCATTTCATCGAGGGTGGCGCGACCGTAGATCAGCTCCCGCTCGAGCCGCTCGTCGGTCCGTGCCGCGTCCTCGGCTACGACGACGAGGACCACATCTCGGGGCAGTGGCTGGGCGCGGCGGGGGTCGGACCGGGCACCGAGCGCGTGCTCTTCAAGACCCGCAACAGCGCCCGCTGGGCGCAGCTCGACGCCGCGTTCGACAAGGACTTCATCGCGCTCGATGAGACGGCTGCGCACTGGCTGGTCGAGGCCGGCGTGAAGCTTGTCGGCGTCGACTACCTCTCCGTCGAGCCGTTCGGCTCGGGGAAGCTGGGCCACCCGGTGCATCTCGCGCTGCTGCGCGCCGGCGTCGTGATCATCGAGGGTCTCGACCTGCACGCGATAGAGCCCGGCGCGTACGACCTGTTCTGCGGTCCGCTGAAGATCGAGGGCGGCACCGGCTCCCCCGCTCGCGTCCTGCTCGTACAGCCCTAGCCCCCGTACCATCGGCCCATGGCGATCGGGCAGCGCGCTCAGGCGACCCGACGCGACCTCATCCGCGTGTTCGGCGAGGACCGGCTGGTCGCGGTCATCCGCGTCGGCCGCGCCGACACCGCAGCGCTCTGCGCCCGCATCCTCGCCGAGGCCGGCGTGCGGCTCATCGAGATCACGCTCACGGTGCCCGACGCATTCGAGCTCATCGAGCGGCTCTCGAGCGACGAGGACATGGCCGCGCAGGGCGCGGTCATCGGCGCGGGCACCGTCCTGAGCGGCCGGCAGGCCGAGGACGCGCTGCTCGCGGGTGCGCGCTTCCTCGTGAGCCCGATCCTCGTTCCCGACATGATCGCGGCCGCACGCTCCCGCGACGCGATGTCGATGCCCGGCACCTTCACGCCGACCGAGATCGTCCAGGCCGCCGAGCTCGGCGCCGACGCCATCAAGATCTTCCCCATCCAGTCGCTGGGTGGCCCCGCCTATATCGCGAACGTGCGCCGCGCGATCGCGCACCTGCCGCTCGTGCCGACCGGCAACATCTCGCTCGACGAGATCCCGGCGTACGACGAGGCCGGGGCCGCCGGCTACGGGATCGGCGCACCTCTCATCCGCGCTGACCTAGTGGAGAGCGGCAAGCGCGAGGAAGCGATCGCGAACGCGAAGCGCTTCCTGGAGACGACCCGGAGGAAGTAGCAGCCCCAGCGACAGCGGCCGGACGCGAGGTCACGTCAAGAAGGCGCGCCGTGGATGACGGGGCGAAGGCCGGATGCGCGCACCCCGGAGCGACT
>CAZTAI010000082.1:0-7884 GCA_964611555.1 uncultured Chloroflexota bacterium
CACGAACGGGACCGCCGGCCGCGCGCCGCTCGAGAGCGCCAGCTGCAAGCAGCTGCTGCGTCGCGCTCGCGCCCGTCGCGAGCGCGATAGCGATGCCGCCCACGATGCCCGGACCCGAGAAGGTCCCGATCCCGACCAGGGCCATGCCCAGTCCCGAGATGACCGAGTACACGACGAGGCGGCGCAGGTCCGGCGCGCCCGTGGCGAGCAGCGCAGCGCCGACCGCCGACAGCGCGCCGATCCCGAGCAGCAGCTCCTGGACGCGGCCGAGCTGCACGATGGACGGGAGCAGGCCCGAGTCCGTGAGGATCTCGGTGAACGCGATGACCGTCGTGGGCGTGAGCACGCCGAAATAGAGGGCCAGCGCGGTCGCGGGGGCCTCGCGCGCCAGCAGCGCCGCGTGAGTGTGGAAAGGGATCGCTGCGACCTTCAGCGCGAAGGCCACGTAGAGGATCACCACTAGAAGGACGAACGTGGTCTGCGGCTGGTCCCGCGGCAGTCCAGCGGCAAGGGCGAGCGCCGCCAGGCCCAACGTGCCGCCGAGCGCGACGAAGGCGAAGTGGCGGACGGCCGCCTCCACGCTGCGGTTCTTGTGGATCTGGAACGTGAACGACCCGACCGGCAGGAGGAGGCCGACCAGGAGCGCCGCGTAGATCGCAAGCGGCTCGATCAGCAGGAGCACCGCCACCACCGCGGCCCCGCAGCCAAGCGCGGTCGGGAAGAAGTTGTAGGCGGGCTCCTCGAGCCACACGCCGGCGACGATCACCGCGAGGATCGCGAGGAGCGCGACGCCCGCGAGGCGCGCCAGCGGCGACATCTCGAGCGTGAGTCCGGCGACGATGTACCGCTGGTCGTCGGCGGCGAGCCCCACGATGGCCGCGGCGCCGCCCAGCGCCAGGAGGGAGATCGCCGCGGCGGTGCGCACGCGCTTCCTGATCATGAAGACCAGGACCGCCGCGCCGGCCAGCAGGGCGATCGGCGCGATCAGTGGGAGGCTCACTCGCGCACCGCCCGCTCGTTGACGATGAGGAACGCGCCGGTCAGCGCGATCAGGACCTCGAGCCAGGCCAGGCCGATGGTGAAGGCGAGCTGCGGCCCCGGAGCGAGGCGGATCAACAGCTGGACCCCCGTGATCATCAGCAGGGCGCCAAGCGTGGTGCGGACCGCGCGCCGCGCCGTGACGAGGATGGCCATGCCTGAGCTGATCAGCCAGAACGCGGCGACCTGCACGATCGCGTTGCCGGAGTCCGTACCGAATATCGGAAGCGGGCCAGCCTCGCTGGTGATGGTCCGGAACGACGTGAAGGCCAGTGGCGTCGTGACCGCGGCGATCAGGGTCGCGGCCCAGAGCCGCCAGCCCGGGTCCTCGCCGTATCCGCCGTCGCGGGCGGCCACGTAGAGGATCGCGGCCGCGACGAGGCTCGCGCTCAGGAGCACCCCCGCCTGCGGGAGCGTCGTGACGCTGAGCGCGATCGCGTTGGCCACGATGGACACGGCCAGGAAAGCCAGGGCGCTCGCGCGGAGTCGCGACGTGCCGTTCGCGAGCAGAGTGGCGATGGCCACCGCGGCGAGGAGGATCACTCCGAGCTCGCCGCCCACACCAGCAGCGCGACGATCAGGCTCGTGGCGAGCCACACCCCGGCGCGGCTCTCGAACAGCGCGAACGCCCGGTTCGCGCGTACCGTCGCCAGCTCTAGCGTCCTGAATATGCCGACGCCGACCGGCACCGGATCGAGGACACGGATCGCCGGCCGCGAGCGCTCGGCCACGAGCTCGAGGTACGGGAGCAGCGGGCGCACGGTCCGCGCCAGGATCACGACCGCCGCCGCGGTCCCCGCGACCGTCCCGACCAGGATGAGGTCCGTGGTGATCCGTGGCGCCAGCTGCTCGCGCGCGACCGGCTCCAGCGCGACGGTCGCCGCCGCGCCGAGCGCGGCGATGAGCAGCGCCGCGATGCCCGAGGTCACGTCGAGACCCGCGGGCACGTCCGCGATGCGGTAGTGCCGCCCGACCTGCGCCAGCTCGAGGCCGACCAGGAGCACCGCGGCGAGCACGCCTAGGGTCGCCACCGCACCGTCGGGCGCGGTCGCCGCGCCGATGATCGCCGCGGCGACGCCGGCGAGGTACGCGGCCGATCCGGTCACGAGAGCGACGTAGTCGCGGTGCGGCACCAGCCACTGGGCCGTCGCGAGCGCCGACACCGCGCGGGCGCCCAGCGCGAGCAAGCCACCGGCGACCGCGAGCGACGATCCGCTCGCGATCCCGATCCACAGCACGACCAGAGCGAGGTCGCTGCGTACCGTCTCCCAGCGATCGGGCACGGCCAGTGACGTCACCGCCGCGTAGACGATCGTGAGGAGCACACCGAGCAGGACCAGGTGCGCCCAGGTGACCAGCGGATAGAGCCCGAGCAGCGCGAGCGCCGCCGCGCCCACGACGATCGGTCGCGCGGGCACGCCGCGGCTGCGGATCGCCGAGACGGCTACGCCGATGAGCACCAGGACAGCGAGGACGAGACGGGGCTCCGGATCGATGGCCGGCAGCGCGATACGCGCGGGCTCGACGCCGCCTGTCCCTACGAGGCGCAGGAGCAGCAGCGATCCGGCGATGCCCGTGGGCATGAGGATCAGCCCTCCGAGCGGACCGGGGTCGGGCACGTCGTCGCCGTCGAAGCTCCAGGCGACGACGGGATAGAGGCCCGCGAAGAGGAGCGCGCCGAAGGTCGCCGCGAGCGTCGCCCCGAGCGTGACCGCGCCGGCTGGGATCTCGGTGATCTGGAACGAGGCGCTTCCGTGGCGGGACACCAGCAGCGCCGCGACCACCCACGCCTGCAGCCCGATGGCGAGATACGCGGCGACGCGCGCGGTCGCGGCCGCCGGCGCGACTGCCAGGAGCGCCAGGACGGTGAGTGCCGAGAGCACCGCGAGGAGCACGATCGCGGCGACGAGGTCGGCGGCCACGACGGTCGCGATCCCGACGAGACCCACGGCGAGCAGAAGACCCGGGAGGGCGGGGTGGCGGCGTTCCGCCCGCGCGGCGGTGGCCAGCGCCGCGCCGCTAAAGGCGACGGTCAGCGAGACGGCGACCGCCGCGAGGGCGTCAACGCGGTAGGAGGCCTCGATCGCGGGTCCGCCGACAGCAGACCACTCCCAGAGCGCGCGCCCGCCCGCTCGCGCCGGGTCGACATATCGCTGGAGCGCGACCGGGAGCGCCGCACCCGTCAGAACGAGGAGCGTTCCGAGGAGGTGGGACCACGTTCCTCGCCGTCGCAGGAGGAAGAACAACCCGCTGAACGCCAGTGCCACGGCCGAGAGAACGAGCGGAAGCTCAGCTGGCATGGAGCCTGCTTTAAGGTAGCCCAACGTTGGATATTCGACTCCAGCCGCAGTTTCAGATGAAGGTCACGCCCAAGCAGATAGCGGCTAACTACATCCTTCAGCTCTCGTCGATGGAGCTCCAGAACGTTGTTAACGAGGAGCTCGAGCAGAACCCCGCCCTGGACCTGGACGAGCAACACGCCTGCCCGCTCTGCGGTGCGGAGCTCACGGGGCGCGTCTGCCTGCGGTGCTTCGGAAACGGAACGCGCGGACAGCAGGCGACCTACATGCAGGACAACGATCCGCTCGAGGGCACCAACTTCATGCAGCGCGATGACGACGACGGTGAGTTCGATCCGATCGCCCGTGCCGAGTCGGAGCAGACCCTCGCCGAACACATCAGCTGGCAGATGCGGGTCCTGCTGCCGCGGCGGCTACACCTGGTCGCCGAGCACATCATCGGCAACCTCAACGAGCTTGGTTATCTCGAGGTCTCGATAGAGGACATCGCGGTGGCCACCAAGGTGACCGTGACCGACGCCGAGCTCGCGCTCAAGGCGATCCAGTCGATCGAACCCATCGGCCTCGGCGCGCGCGATACGCGCGAGTGCCTCCTCATTCAGATCGACCGGCTCCTCGAGAATGGCGAGCCAGTGCCTCCGCACGCGCGTGAGGTCGTGGCCGATCACCTCCGAGATCTCGGCGAGCACAAGTTCGGCGACATCGCGCAGGGGCTGCGGATCTCACGGGACGAGGTCCAGGCCGTCCGCGAGTTCGTGAAGGACAGCCTCAACCCCTATCCCGCCAACGCCTTCGCGCAAGGGCCAGGCGGCGACGTTGGCCAGCAGCGCTCGACGCTCCGCCCGGACGTGATCATCTTCAGGAACGACGACGGCGAGCTCGAGGTCGAGGTGGTCGAATCGCGGCGTTTCGCCCTGAAGGTGAACCCCGTGTACCGCGAGCTCGTCGGGCAGCTCCAGGCGGCGCGCACCGGCGCGGCGCCGGCCGTCTCAATGAACGACGAGGAGCGGCAGCACATCCGTGAGTACGTCACCCGGGCAAAGTTCTTCATCGACAACATCAACCAACGCCGCCAGACGATGCTCCGCATCACGAAGGTGATCGTCGAGTGTCAGATGGACTTCCTCGAGAAGGGCGTCCAGCACCTGCGGTCGCTGACGCGCGCCGAGGTGGGCGAGCGGATCGGCATGCACGAGTCGACAGTGAGCCGTGCGACCGCGGGGAAGTTCGTGCTGCTTCCGATCGGACGGGTGATCCCGTTCTCGGACTTCTTCACGGCATCGCTTGGCGTGAAAGACGTGATCAAGGGGATCATCGCGGCTGAGGACCAGTCGCACCCGTACTCGGACCAGGAGATCGTCGAGAAGCTACGCGGCGATCACGGGATCATCCTGGCTCGGCGCACCGTCGCGAAGTACCGCGAGGAGCTGCAGATCCTCCCCGCCCGCCTGCGGAAGGCCTAGCGGCGCGGGTCCTTGCCCCTCGAGGAGTTGCCCTTCGGGGGCGGCGCGCCGAGCGTGGTCCCGATCGCGTCGACCGAGCCGGAGTCGATCTTGTAGCCGAAGGCCGTGCGGTGGACGCCTTCCAGCTCGCGGTCACGCAGCGCGTCGCGGAGCGAGTGCTCGCGCCACCCGAGCTTCGTCGCCAGCTCGGCGGTGGTCAGCCAGTCCCGGTCGGTCGACTTGGCCTTCTCCTGAGCGCTGGCCTTTTCCTGCTTCTTGGGGCTCTTCTGCGGTGGCACGCGTCGAGCGTAGCGGGTCGAGCGCGGTGCGGTCTGCACCGCTGCGCCTACGGCTCCGCCGCTTGCTGCGCCGTTCATGCCTTAGAATGGTCCCAGCGCTGCGGACCCCCTCTGTCGGGTCGGGCGCTCCTTATTTGTCCAGCTGAAGTTCGGGCCGACCGGAGCGGGTGGCGCCCGGCGCCCTCATGGAGGACCTCGCTTGGAGCTCTCACCCCTGCTCTGGATCGTCCCGATCTCCGGGCTCGTCGCCGTCGCCGTCGCCGCGTACTTCGCCTACGACGTCCTCGGGAGCCCCACCGGGACCCCCGAGATGCAGAAGGTGGCCGACGCGATCTACGTCGCGGCGGTCGCGTTCATCAAGCGCCAGTACCGCACCATCGGGCTGCTCGCCCTCTTCGCTGCCGTGGTCGTCGGCGCGGTCGTCTACGTGTTCGAGCGTGTCGAAGGCATTGAGCAGATGGAGCTGGCGCTCAAGACCGCCTTCGCCTTCCTGGTCGGTGCCAGCGCCTCGATGCTCTCCGGGATCATCGGCATGTTCGTGGCCGTGAAGTCGAACCTGCGCACCGCCGCCGCGGCCCAGACCAGCCTCGCGACCGCGCTCCGCATCTCGCTGCGCGGCGGCGCCGTCTCCGGGATCCTGGTCGTGGCTCTCTCGCTCATCGGCGTGTTCGCCATATTCGTCGCCTACGGCGGCTTCAGCCCCGAGTTTCGAGCGGAGGCGCCGTACACGATCATCGGCTTCGGGTTCGGCGCCTCGTTCGTCGCGCTGTTCGCGCAGCTGGGCGGTGGCATCTACACCAAGGCCGCCGACCTCGGTGCGGACCTCGTGGGCAAGGTAGAGGCGGGCATCCCCGAGGACGACCCGCGCAACGCCGCGGTGGTCGCGGACCTGGTGGGCGACAACGTGGGGGACTGTGCCGGACGTGGCGCGGACCTCTTCGAGTCGACCGCCGCCGAGAACATCGGCGCGATGATCCTGGGCATCGCGATCTTCCTCGCGACCGAGAACCCCCTGTGGATCCTCTTCCCGCTAGTCGTGCGTGGCTTCGGCCTGATCGCGAGCGTCGTGGGCATCTTCGTGGTCCGTGGCCGCGAAGAGGGCGACCCGATGGACTCGCTCAACCTCGGCTCGTACGTGGTCACCGCCCTCTCGATCGCCTTCATGTGGCTCACGACGAGCCAGATGCTGACCGACGGGAACGCGAGTCACTGGTTCTTCTACGCCGGCGTGATCGGCATCCTCACCAGCCAGGTCTTCGTGTACATCACCCGCTACTACACGTCGGGCAACTCCCGCCCGGTGCAGGAGATCGCGGAGGCGGCCAAGACGGGGCCGGCCACGACGATCATCTCAGGCACCGCGGTCGGGTACGAGACCACGGGACCTTCGATCATCGCCATCTGCGTCGCGCTGTTCGGCTCCTACTGGATGGGCCTGCAGTGGGAAGCGCAGACCGGCTTCACGCACGGCGGCATCTACGGCACCGCGGTGGCCACGATGGGCATGCTCATGAGCGCGGCGTTCATCCTGGCGATGGACACGTTCGGTCCGATCACGGACAACGCGGCGGGGGTCGCCACGATGGCGAAGGCGCCGCACGACGTCCGCGACCGCCTCGACCGCCTCGACGCCGCGGGGAACACGACCAAGGCCCTGACCAAGGGCTACGCCGTGGCCTCCGCCGGGCTCGCCGCGTTCCTGCTGTTCTCGGCCTATCTCGACCGCGTGAAGGACCTGAAGGGCATCCCGCCCGAGACCCCGTTCCCCGTGGACCTCGCCAAGGTCGAGGTCTTCATCGGCGGCCTTCTCGGCGCCATGCTCGTGTACGTCTTCTCATCGCTCGCGATCCGCGCCGTCGGCCGCGCCGGCAGCGCGATCATCGAAGAGGTCCGGCGCCAGTTCCGAGAGCACCCCGGGATCATGGATTACACGGAGGAGCCGGATTACGCACGCGTCGTGGACATCACCACCGCGTCGGCCCTGCGGAACATGATCGCGCCCGGCGTCCTCGCCGTCGCGGCACCCATCGTCGTCGGGATCGTGCTGAAGGCGGAGGCGATGGCCGCGTTCCTCATGGTCGGCACGATGGCCGGCGTCATCCTCGCCACCGTTCTAAACAACGGCGGCGGAGCGTGGGACAACGCCAAGAAGTTCATCGAGCTCGGTGGCCTCAAGGACGCCGCCGGGAACATCATCGGCAAGGGCACGCCTGCGCACCAAGCCGCGGTCGTCGGTGACACCGTTGGCGATCCGTTCAAGGACACAGCGGGCCCTAGCCTGCACGTGCTCGTGAAGCTGCTCTCGACCATCACGCTGGTGCTCGCTCCGCTCTTCATTTGAGGCTGGAGTACGACCCCGCGAACTGATACGATCGATACATTCGAACTGAAGGAAGGGTGCGGTGGCGCGCCCTTTCTTTGTTCCAGGGAGGAACGGCGTTGAGGACAAGCGGGTTCCCGTGCCGCTTCGGCGGATGTGAGCGCTCCTATCCGGTCGAGGACCAGAGCTCGATGACCGCACTGACCGCGGCGAGCGCGGCGCGCTCCGCCCACGAGGTCGCTGACCACCAGTACCACCACGCGACGCTCCCCGAGGCTCCGCGACTCACGTCGTACCGCTCGATCCGCAGGCCCAAGGAGGCTCCCGGAAGCGCGGTCTCTTAACGCTCCCTCCGCTCGCACTTTCCCTACTCGGCGGTACTAGCTCGTCTAACTCGTAGGCTTGGCCCTGATGGGCAGATGGATCCCAGGTCGCAGCGCTGCGATCGGGATCCTTCTTCTTTCGGCGTGCCTTCCGGCTGAGCT
>CAZTAI010000083.1:0-7850 GCA_964611555.1 uncultured Chloroflexota bacterium
CTCGTGGACTGGCCACGCTCTACAACTGGCGTGTGGCTGAGCCGTCGGCGCTCGCCGCCCGCACGACCTGGCTGGAGCGGACGCAAACGCTCGCGACCGGCTGGGATCGTGCCCTCTCGGTCGCCACCGTAGCTGGGGCCGGTATCGCTCAGTTCGTTTAAGGGGTTGCCGTGCGGACCTCGACCATGTTCAGCGTCCCTGGATCCCACACATACCTTCGGATCGTCCAGGTCGGGTCCTCCTGAGCCACAAGGAGCTCTCCGCTAGATGGCGCTGCGACGGCACCTTCGAGTCCGGTCAGATTGAGCATGTTGTAGACGACGCGGTGACTCGCATCCATGGTTAGCACGCGTACAGTCGTCGCGCTGCAGCGCTGCTCGCAGGAACCATATGTGTAGACGACCTGCTCACTGCCGTCGCCGCGCAGCGAACTAACAAAGAACTGAAGGAACCGCTGATCCGGGTCCGGATGACCTGGGCCGAAGCGGCTCGCGAGCGTGTATAGAACCTCACCGGTCTCCTCATCGACGATCTCGAGCCGCTGTGGCAGACCCGCAGTGAGCCTGGCAGTCACGACGGGCCCGTTGGCAACGAGACGGATGCTTCTGTGCGCGATCACTCCATTTGCCAATTCAACGGGCCCGACGCGTGAGTCGAAACGAAGCTCGCTTGGTGATCCGACCTCCAACTGGCCCGAGCGGAGTGCCTGCAATCCGAGGCCAAGCGTTACCCCGACCACGATCACCGCGGCGGTCGAGGCGGCAGCCAAGATGACTGACCATCCGCTGGTGCGATGCTTCGGAGCCGTCGTCCATCTGTTGCGAGGCGGGAGCGGGATTTGATCGAGTACCTGCCGGAACATGCCCTCAACAGTTGCGTCGCTAGTTGCGTCGTTCATCTGACTGCCTCCCTGATCCTCGCCAACGCCTGCGTGATCGTCGCGGCGATCGTTCCGCGTTGCACGCCAAGAACGCGCGCGATCTCGTCTTGGCGCATGCCGAGGTAGTACCTAGCCACGAGGATCGTTCGCTGGCGCTGGCTCACCGAGGCGAGCAGTTCGCGGATCAACTCGCGATCGGCCGCGCCGTCCAGCACGTTATTAGCTTCCGGCTCTCGCGATGTGTCTAGCAGTCGGTCCAGTGATATGAAGCGTCTGACGAGTCCTCGACGACCCTTGCGCAGCGCAACGCGGTATATCCAACCTGCCAGGTTCGCGTCGCTTGCTGGCGGATGCCTCAGGCCCTCAACGAACGCTTCCTGCATTGCATCGAGTGCCGCATCGCTGTCGGCGAGCACCGCCGCAACAGCGCGATAGATGCGCGGGAACTCCTGCTCGTAGAGAGCTTCCCAGCGTCGCTCGGACGTGCTCACCCTGATGGCTGACACTTCCATCAACTACTAATGCCCTGCGGATAAGGTTCCGCTTAGTCTCGTGCCTAGGCTCGCCCAGACAGGGCAGCAATCCTCATTCCGCTAGCGTCGCTCGCGTGAGCGGCCGGGTTGGCGTCCTCGGGGTCGGCTTCGATCGCGTCGATCTCTCGGGCGCCGTGGCGACGATCCTCGAGCGGCTCCGCGAGGGCCGGCGCACGTTCGTCATCACCGCCAATCCGGAGTTCGTGATGCTCGCCCGGCGCGACGACGACCTCTGCCGCATCGCCGCGGAAGCCGACCTCGTCGTCCCGGACGGGACGGGCGTGCTCGTCGGATCCCGCCTGCTGGGCGACGCGCTGCCCGGTCGCGCGCCCGGACGGCTCATCGTCGATGCCCTCGCCGGACGTGCGGAGGCGCTGGGCGCGTCCTTCTATCTCCTGGGTGCCGGCCCCGGCGTTGCCGAGCGCGCGGCCGCCAGGCTCGCGGCGCGCTTCCCGAAGCTCGCGGTCGTGGGCTGGGCCGAAGGCTCACCGCGCGAAGAGGACGATGAGGCCACCGTTCGCGAAGTGGCCGAGGCGGCGCCCGTGGTGCTGCTCGTCGCGTACGGGATGCCGCTACAGGAGCGGTGGATCGCGCGCAACCTGGCGCGGCTGCCGTCCGTGCGCGTGGCGATCGGCGTCGGCGGCGTGTTCGATCAGCTCGCGGGCGTCGCCGCCGTCCCACCCTGGCCGGTGCACGCGATCGGGCTCGAGTGGCTCTGGCGGCTGGTGCGCGAACCGCGCCGCTGGCGCCGGCAGCGAGTGCTTCCGCTCTTCGCGCTGCTCGTGCTCCGCCAGCGCCTTCTTGGGAGCGCGGCCTGAAGCTGGCTCTGGCGCACGAGTACTTCAGCGCCCGCGGCGGCGCGGAGGCCGTCGTGGACGTGTTCCACGAGATGTGGCCGGAGGCACCGGTGTTCACCTTCTTCCACGATCAGCGCCGCTACGGCCAGCTCGATGGCTGGGATTTGCGCACCAGCTACCTGCAGCAGATGCCGATCGGCGGAGGTCTTCACCGCGTCCTGCTCCCTCTGTATCCGGGCGCGGCCGAGCGCCTTCGCGTGCCGGAGGACGTGGACGTCCTGCTCTCGTCCACCAGCGCGTTCATCAAGGGCATCGGCCTGCACGACCGGACGGTCCACGTCGCGTACTGCCACTCGCCGACGCGCTATCTCTGGGACTGGGCCGAGCAATACCTCGACGAGGAGGTCCCGGCTCCGCTCCATCCCATCGTGCGGGAGCTGCAGGCGCGGCTGCGCGACGCCGATCTGCGCGCGGCGCGCCGCGTGGACCGCTGGATCGCGAACTCGGCCGCGGTCCAGGAGCGTATCCAGCGCTACTACGGCCGCGAGAGCGAGGTCGTGCACCCGCCGGTCGACCTGACGCGCTTCGCCCCCGGCGAGCGTGGAGACTTCTGGCTGTTCCTTGGAAGGCTCTCGAAGTACAAGCGCGCTGACGTTGCCGTCGACGTGTTCGACCGCATCGGCATGCGCCTCATCGTGGTTGGTGATGGACGCGAGCGCGGCTCGCTCGAGAAGCGGGCGCGTGACAACGTGACCTTCGCCGGCCGGACCGACACGGCGACGCTGCGCGACCTCCTCGGCTCCGCCCGCGGCCTGATCTGGCCCGCCGAAGACGACTTCGGGATCGGGATCGTGGAAGCGCTCGCCTCGGGCACACCGGTCGTGGCGCTCAGGGCGGGCGGCGCACCCGAGATCGTTCGCGACCGCGTGGACGGGTTCCTTGTCGATGAGCCCGAGGTCGAGCAGTTCATGGACGCGGTCCTCCGCGTCGAGCGGACGACCTTCGACCCGCAGGAGCTCCGGCGCTCCGCCGCGCGCTTCGATCGTCCGCGCTTCGAGGAGCGCATGCGTAAGGTCGTGGCCGAGGCGCAGGCGCAGGGCCGCGTAGCGCGCCGGGCCAGCGCATGAAGGAGATAAAGGAGGCGGTCGAAGCCGCGACGACCGACGAGAACAAGCCCAAGCGCATCAAGCTCGACATGCACACGCATAGCGAGTTCTCGCCCGACAGCCGAACGCCTATCGCGGCGCAGGCGCGCCGCGTCAAGGAGCTGGGTCTCGATGTCGTCTGTGCCACCGACCACAACACCATCGAGGGTGGCCTGCGACTCCGCGAAGCGGCCGATGGCTTCCGCGTGATCATTGGCGCCGAGATCCTCTCGCGCGACGGCGAGATCATCGGCCTGTTCCTTGAGAAGGACGTGCCACGCGGGCTCTCCGCCGAGGACACCATCGCCAGCATCAAGGACCAGGGCGGCGTCGTCTCGGTGCCGCATCCCTTCAGCCGCAACCGGCTCAACCACATCCGCCGCTCGGCCCTCGAGCGCGTCTGGCGCGACATCGACGCCATGGAGGTCTTCAACGCGCGCGAAGCGTTCATGGGCGACAACCTCCGCGCAGCCGAGTTCGCGCGCGAGCACGGCATCGCCGGCGCGGTCGGCAGCGACGCCCACCGCACGCGCGAGCTCGGCCAGGCGTGGCTCGAGGTCGACGACTTCCTGGACCGCGACGGGTTCGTCGCCGCTCTGCGCACCGGAACGGTCAACGGCAAGCTGACCGGGCAGCTCATCCACCTCTGGACCCGCTGGGACGTCATGCGCAAGTGGTTCTCACGGCGGCTGGGGGGCTAGTGCGCGAGCGCTGGCCGCTCGCCGCTCTCGCCGCGGTGACGCTCGCGCTGCTCGGGGCGCGCGCGCTATCGGCCGCCGTCGTCTCGCAGCCCGGCTACACCGACGCGTACTACTACGCCATCGTCGCCGAGAGGCTGGCCCGAGGCGAAGGCCTCACCGCCGACTTCGTCTGGAACTTCCTGGAGGCGCCGCACTGGGCGGCTCTGCCCATCGCGAGCCACCGCTTCTGGATGCCGCTCGCAAGCGTCGTTCCGGCCATCGGGATGCTGATCGCCGGCGCGCCTCTCGGCGACTTCCGCGCGGGACAGATCGCGCTGATCCTCGTTGCCGCGTTCATCCCCGTGGTCACCTATGCCGCCGCGCGCTACCTCGGGGCGGGGGTGGGCTGGTCAATGGCCGCGGCGGCGATCGCCGGCCTGGGCGGCGCGTTCGCGCCGGGGTGGGTGAGCATCGATTCCTTCGGGCTCGCCGCCGTGATCGGCACGGGCTTCTTCCTCGCGTACGCGCGCGCCGCGCGCGGATCGGTCCGCGCGGGCCTCGCGGCGGGCGTGCTGGTGGGGCTGCTCCACCTCTGCCGCTCAGAAGGAGCGCTCTTCGGCCTCGCGCTTCTGCCTCTTCTGGGTCGCGCGAGCACGCGGCGCGCCGGCGCGGTCGGGACCGCTGTGGCCCTGGCCATCGGCCTCGGCTGGTTCGTGCGCGGCGCGCTCCTCACGTACCCGGAGGACCTCGTCGCGCGGGCCACCCTGCTCATCAGGTACGAGGACTTCTTCGCCATCGAGCCGCCGACCCTCGCCGCCTTCATCGGCGCGACCGTCTTCGTCGTCTTCGCGAAGATCGGCGCGCTCGTCACCAACGCGGTGACCGCGGCCATGGCCCTGCTGTTGGTGCTGCTGCTTCCGGTGATCGTCGCGATGCGCCGTCGATCGGCCGATCCGGCGGTCGCGGCGTTCCTGGCCCTGTTCGTCGCGATCTTCCTCGCGCAGAGCCTCCTCTTCACGCAGCACTCGACCCGCGGCAGCTTCTTTCACTCGGTCGCCGCGCTCTTCCCATTCGCCGCCGCGCTCGCGGCGGCCGGCGCGCAGGACCTCTTCGGATCGCCCGCGCGCGGACTCGCGCGCACGCTCGCGCTCGCGACGGTCGCGGCCTATATCGCCATCTCCACCTCGGCCGTCATCGAGTGGGACGCGGCCTTCAACGTCCCCTACCGCGAGCGCGTCGCGGCCGCCGCGCTGCTCCCGCCCGGACCGCTGGTCGCGACGGATGCTGCGGCGTGGCGCTGGATCACGGGGCGTGAGACCGTCGTCGCCCCTGCCGACGGAGAGCGCGCCGCGGCGTGCGCGGCCGAGATCTATCTCGCCGAGACGCTCATCCTCGAGCCAGCGCACTTCACCGCGTACAACGCGCTCTACGACTCGGGAGCCTCCGAATGGTTCGCGCTCCGTGACGAGCTGAATGGGATCCGCCTCTACGACCTCGATCCAGACGTCCGCTGCATCGTGCCGACCCAGCTGTATCGCTTCGCTCACAGGCCCGTCGTCGCGACACTCGGCGAGCAAGCTCGCCGCTGTCGCTCCTAGGGCCTGTGATCGCGCTGCCCCTGTGCGTGGCCGCCGCCGCGTTCATCGTCGCGGTCGGTCTGCCATCGAGCGATCCCGACATGTGGTGGCACCTGGCATCGGGCCGCTGGATGCTCGAGCACGGCGAGATCCTCAAGGTCGACATCTTCTCCTCCACCGCGGCCGGGCGGCCGTACGCCGTGGGGGAGTGGCTCGGACAGGTCGCGCTCGCGGCCGTCCACGGCACCGCCGGCTGGACCGGCATCGCGGTGCTGCGCGCCGTGCTCGTCGCCGTGGCGGCGTTCTTCCTCGCTCGGGTCGCGCTTCGCGCGGCCGCGGTCTCCTCCGCCAATGTCTCGCCCGCCTGGCGCAGCGCGATCGCGATCGGGCTGGTCGCCGTGGCGCTGGCGCTCTCGAAGATCGCGTGGACCGATCGCCCGCAGCTCGTGACGATCGCTCTGTTCCCGCTCCTGCTCGACCTGCTCTTCACCGCTCGCGCGGGTGGCCGCCGCGCGCTGTTCGCGGTCCCGCCGCTGCTCTTCGTCTGGTCCGACCTTCACGCCGGATACGCGCTCGGCCTGGTGGTCGTGGCCCTCTTCGCCATCGATGCCACGCTCGCGCGCCGCGACGCGGGCGCGTTCGCCATCGCGGCGGCCGCATCGTTCGTCGTGGTCGTCCTGAACCCGGGCGCGATCGGCGTCCTTCCGGCGACCGCGCACGTCGCGACCGCGCCGCGGATCATCGTCGAGGAGTCACCGCCTGACGTGCTCACGCCGGCCGGGGCGCTCTTCGCTCTCTTCGCGGTCGCGCTTCTCGCTGCCTTGCTGGTGCGCGGCGGTCCGCTCCTCGCCGCGGTGCTGCTCGTTCCGCTCCTGTGGCTGGCCCTTTCGGCGCAGCGCCACATGGTCTTCTTCGTCTTCGCCGCGGTGCCATTCCTGGGCGAGCCTGCTCTGGAGCTGTGGGCACGCCTCGGTCCCAGGGGAGGCACGGCCCGAGCTCCGTCGCGCGTGCGCCGTCCCCTCGCTCCCGGTGTCGCCGCGCTCCTGGTTCTCGCAGCGCTGGCGAGCATCACGACCGCACCGACCGCGCCTGACGAGACGCTGTACCCGCGCGACGCGCTAGCCGCGCTCAACTCGACCAGCGGCGTGCTCATCCACGAGTACGACTGGGGCGGCTACCTCATCTGGAATGCGCCGACCCGGCCGGTGTTCGTCGACGGCCGCCTTCTTCCGTTCATGCCCGACGTCCTGGACGATCACCTTCGCGCGACCCTGCTGCGCTCGGGCTGGCTCGCCGTGCTCGAGGAGCACGGTGTCCGCCAGGCGCTGCTCGCGCCGGAGCGTCCCCTCGCCGGCGCGCTGCGCGAGGAAGGCTGGCGCGTCCTCGCCGAGGGCGCGACCTTCGTGCTGCTCGAGCGTCCGCGGTGAGACTGCCGCTCGCGGTACCCATCGCGTTCGGCGCGGCGCTCGGAGCGGCGAGCACGAGCGTGCCGCTGGCGAGCGGCGACACCGACCTCTTCTGGCATCTCGCATCCGCACGCGAGACGCTCGCGAGCGGACTGGTCCGCTCCGACGTCTTCTCCTGGACGATCCGCGGCGATCCGGTCGGCACTGACCAGTGGCTGGGCCAGCTCCTTCTATATGCGGGCTACAGCGCCGCCGAGTGGACCGGCGTCATGGCCGTCCGGGCGATCGCGGTCGCGCTGCTCGTGGGGCTCATCGTCGCGACGGCGATGCTCCGGCGGCCCGGCCGTCCCCTGGTCGCGGCCATCGCGGCGTTCCCAGCGCTGCTCCTCTCGCGCTTCGTGTGGACCGAGCGGCCCGAGCTCTTCGGCTTCGTGTGCTTCGCGGCGCTCGTCCTCCTGTTCCAGCTGCGCGCGAGGCTTGCGCTGTTCCTGGTCGCGCCGCTGCTGGTGCTGTGGGCGAACCTCCACGGCAGCTTCGCGCTGGGCGCGGCACTGACCCTCGCGGTCTCGGCGTATGGCCTGCGGTCCGATCGCGAACGAAGCAGCGGCTACGTCGTCGCCGCGATCGGCGCGCTCGTCTCGCTTGTGGCGACGCCGGCCGGGCTCGCGACCCTTGCCGCGCCTGGCATCCACCTCTTCGATCCGCCGCGGCAGATCTTGGAGTGGGTCGTCCCGGATCCGCTCACGTTCCCCGGAGCGCTGTGGGCGCTGACCCTCGGTCTCGTGCTCGCGACCGCGGCGCTCGCCCCGCCCGCGCGCGCTCTCGATGTCCT
>CAZTAI010000084.1:0-7808 GCA_964611555.1 uncultured Chloroflexota bacterium
CATCCGCTGCCCGACCGACGCGATCACGATGAACCGCTACGGCATGGTCGCGCCCTCGATGGGCCGCACGCTGCCAAAGGAGTCGCTCGACGACGAGATCCACCTCGACCTGACCGTCGGGTCCGGCAAGGCGGTGCGCCCGCTGCCCATGTACGATCCGCGCGCGGCAGCCGGGCATAAGTCACTCAACGGCAACGGCGCGCATCCGAGCAATGGCGCAGGTTCGGTGAAGGTCGCGGACCGCGACCTCGCGGCGACGAAGCACTAAAGGAGAGGCCAGAGGGTGCTCGAGATCCCCGCCCAGATCTGGGAGAAGGTCCGCCGCAACTACGTCTGGCGATCACTTTTCCGCCACGGGTACCCGGACTCCCGCAAGAACCAGTCGCTCGCGGTCTTCACCAACGTCTTCCTGCACCTGCACCCGGTCAAGGTGCGTCGCCACGCGCTGGCGATCCCCTACACGTGGTGCATGGGCGGGCTGTCGTTCTTCCTCTTCCTCGTGCTCACGCTCACGGGGACGCTGCTGATGTTCTATTACCGGCCCACGACGGAGTGGGCGTACTCGGACATCAAGGACCTCGAGACCGTGGTCGTCTTCGGCCAGCTCCTGCGCAACATGCATCGCTGGGCGGCCCACGGCATGGTCATCACCGTGTTCCTGCACATGATCCGCGTCTTCTACACCGGCTCCTACAAGCCGCCGCGTGAGTTCAACTGGGTCGTTGGGACCCTGCTCTTCTTCCTCACGATCATGCTCTCGTACACCGGCTACCTGCTCCCGTGGGACCAGCTCGCGTTCTGGGCCGTCACGGTCGGCTATGGCATCGCCGGGGCGTTCCCGTTGATCGGGAACGAGATGGCCTTCCTCATCTTCGGCGGCTTCGAGCTCGGGCCGAACGCGCTCCTCCGCTTCTACGTGCTCCACGTCGTGGGGCTTCCGCTGATCACCGCCTTCCTGATCGCGATCCACTTCTGGCGGATCCGGAAGGATGGCGGCATCTCGGGGCCGCTATGACGCTCCAGAAAGGTCCGCAGCCGTTCGCCGGGCAGGAGAAGCGACTCCGCCTGCTCGCGTTCGTCCGCCAGGACTCCGTCGTGCGGGTGGACAAGCGCGTCGAGGACACGGCCATGGTGTGGCCGCATCTCCTGGTCATCGAGTTCATCGTGGCGATGCTCTGGCTGGTCGCTCTTTTCGTCATCTCAGCTGCGTTCAACGCGCCGCTCCAAGACCACGCGAACCCCGACCGCACACCGAACCCGTCGAAGGCTCCGTGGTACCTGCTGCAGCTACAGGAGCTCCTGCTGCACATGGACAAGGGCCTCGCCGGCGTGATCGTGCCGAGCGTGTGGCTCTTCTTCCTCCTGCCGATCATCCCGTACATCGACCGGAGCCGCGAGGGCGTCGGGACCTGGTTCACGAACAACGCCGGCAAGAAGATCTTCGCCTTCTCCGCGGTCTACACGACGGTCCTCACCTTCGCGCTGATCTTCATCGACAGTGCCGCCAAGGAGGCGGGCTACATCGAGTGGGCCAGCGAGAACCTCCCGGGCGGCAAGGTGCTCATCCCCGACTACATGATCCCGATCGCGACGATGACCGGCCTCTCGCTGCTGCTCGTGTTCCTGGTCAAGAAGCTCTTTGGTGCCGACACGCGGGGCTGGATCATCGCGCTCTTCACCGGGTTCGTATTCGTGTTCAGCGTGCTGGTGTTCGTTGGAACGTCCATGCGCGGGCCGGGCATGGACCTCTATGCCCCCTGGCTCCTGCCCACGACGATCGAATGATCAGGCCGCACGACGAGACGTCGATCCGGGCGGGCGGGCTCATCGCCCGCATCAAGAGGCGGCATCTGCTGCGCATGGGCTTCCTCGGTGGGACGCTCCTCGCGGGTGGAGAGCTCACTGCGATCCTGCTGCCGTTCATGTGGGTCAACAAGATCACCGGACTCGGCGCCAAGGTGCCGGTCGGCAAGAAGTCCGACATCCTGGCCAAGTTCGAGCAGACCGACGACGAGCCGCAGCTCTTCACTGCCGCGAAGTTCTTCCTGATCCACCCGCCGGGCGCGATCGCGGCGATCTACCGCCGCTGCACGCACCTTGGCTGCTCGGTCCCGTGGACGCCGTCCGAGGATCAGTTCCACTGCCCCTGCCATGGCTCGCTCTTCGACAAGAACACCGCCGTTGTCATCGGCGGCCCGGCGCCGCGCCCGCTCGACCTGTTCCACATCGCCGAGGACGCTCAGGGCGAGCTCATCGTCGACACGAACCCGCTGAGCCTGATCAGCCGGTCCGGCTCCGAGTGGGATCCGGCGCACGCCGAAGTGACGGACGCGTGAGATGACGTTCGACACGAACGTCCTCCTCGCGGTCTTCTCGGTCCTCATGTTCGCGGGCCTCGTTGCGTTCTTCGCCTTCCTGGTGCGCCATCAAGGCGAGGTCGAGCCGGACAAGGAGACGTACGGCGTCGAGCTCCTGGAGCAGCACTACGCGCCGGGCGACACCGTCGAGCAGCCGACCCCGTACTTCGTCTCGCCGATCCCGGCGTCGCCCGACCCGCTCGAGATCTCCTCGAACCTGGACAAGAAGATCCTGCTCGGCGGGCTGATGATCTTCGCGATCATGGGCATGACCGGCATGTACTTCGTGCTCCAGGGCGACTTCATCCCGGGCATCGGCGGCATCCGCGCCGCCGCCGTGGAGCACCAGCTGGGGCTCGACATCCGCCGGGGGAAGATCCTCTACGCATCGCTCTGCTACGACTGCCACGGGCGCGACGGCAAGGGCGGCACGACGCCAGACGGCGAGCAGCTGCCGGGGCGCCCGCTGAACAACCCCGCGTTCAAGCTGGCGGAGATCGCGGACGACCCCGCCAAGGTGGAAACGGTGCGCAAGCTCCTCGAGACGACCATCGAGCGCGGGCGCCGGATCCCGCCGCCCCGCTACTCCATGCCGGCCTGGCACCGCAGCGAGGGCGGTCCGCTAGGCGACTGGCAGGTCAAGCAGCTGATGGACCTGATCATGTCCGGCACCGACGAGGACTGGGCCGACATCGCGCACGTCCGCACTACCCACGAGCCGCCCGGACTCGTCGCGGAGCAGATCCCGCCGCCGCCGGTCGTCCCGTCCGGCCGTGAGCTCGCTCAGCTGGTCTGCACCACGTGCCACTCGTTCGACGCAACTGTCGCGAGCATCAACCCGCAGGCGCCGAACCTCGCGAACTTCGCCGAGACGGGGCCGACCGTCGCCGAGCTGAAGGCCGCGCGCGACTCGGGTGACCCGGACTGGCTGCTCAAGTGGATCATCAACCCGTCCACCGTCAAGCCCGGCTCACCAATGCCACCATATGGCGCAAGCGCTGGGGGCCAGGTACCGGACGAGAACGTGCCCAGCCTCGTTGACTACCTAATGGGCGCCGAAGAGTAGGACTGAAAGGCGGCACCGTGATAGCTGAGGTCGGCGAGTCCCAGGAGTTCTACATGGTCCTCGTGACCGTGGTGATCCTCCTCGCTTCGATGTACTTCTTGCAGAAGTGGTGGACGACGTACCGCTAGACCGGTCCGTCTAGCGTTCTTCGTGTGAAGGACGCGCGTCCGCCGTATCCGAAGCCCCGCATCCACACGCTCACGCTCCTGGTCGGCCGCATCACCACCATCAAGCTGTCGTACTGGGTCGCGCTCGCGGCGGCCGAGGTCTACCTCGGCACACGCATCGCGATCTTCGAGGAGCGCTTCCCGGTCTCCATCGCGGTCGCCGCCGTGGCCACTTTGCTGGCGGCGTCGTGGGCGGCGTGGTCCGCGCGCCGGACCGACAAGCGGCTCGGGATCCTCGAGCGCTCGCTGCCAGCGATCGCAACGACGTTCATCGCCGCGTCGGTGGTGGCGACCCCGGCGAGCCTGCCGCTCCTGTTCGTCGAGGTGCAGCGCGCGAGCGACGGCTGTGCGCGCGGGATCTGCCACTGGGAGGCGATCTGGTACTGGGTGGCGACGGTCGCCATCGGCACGGTCGTGATCCCACTCGTGTTCGCGCTCCGGATGAAGAAGGGCGACGCGACCCGACCCTAGACTCGCCGCGATGGAAGGGGCGATGCCCGCGCGCACCGCCCGCGGGTTCCCGGGTGTCTGGCCGATCGCGGTGGCGCTCGCCATCGCGCTCCCGCTGGGCCTGCTCGTGTACTTCCTCGTACCACCGGCCTCCAGCGTGCGGCTCGACGACCGGGTCCAGCACTTCACGATCACCACGAACGTCGCGCTCCTCTCGGCCGTCATCTCGCTGCTGGCGGCGCGCGCCGCCGTCGAGGCGCGCCACATCCCGTCGCTTCTCACGGCTCTCGGCTTCATGTCGCTCGCCGGGATCTTCGTCGTGCATGGGCTGTCGACCCCTGGAGTGCTGCTGGTGGGGGAGATCGATGAGATCGCGGCCAGCGTCGTGGTCGCCCTCTCCGCGCAGCTGAGCCTGCTTGTGCCCGCGATCCTCTTCGCGGCCCGGTACAGCCCCGTCCCCGCGTGGCTGGCGCGATCGCGGGCGCTCACCCCGGTGCGGCTCATCTCCGCCTTCGCGCTGGGCATCCTCGCGTACGGGGTCTTCGCCCTTGGCGCTCCCGAGCAGCTGTCGTCCTTGGTCGAAGGGAACACCGGCTATGGGACCTCGAGCTACGGCGTCGGCGGCTACGGCGTCGGCGGCTACGGCGGCACGTACGAGGAATTCGGCTTGACGGTGGTGATCCTGGGGGGCGGGACGATCGCCATGTTCCTCTACGCCGCGTGGCGCCAGGCTCGCGAGTTCATGCGCAGCCGCCTCCCCAGCCACGGTGCCGTCGTCATCGCTTTCGTGCTTCTGGCTCAGACCCAGGTGGCGATGATCCTCGGTCCTACGTTCTCGTTGATCTTTTGGGAATACCACGGCCTCATGGCCAGCGCGACGATCCTCGCCGTTGGAGCGCTGTTCCTCGAGCTGGACCGGCGGCGCGGACTCGAGCGCTTCCTACCGCCGAACGTCGTCGAGCGCGTGATCGTGGGAGATCGTCTCTCGCTGGAGGGCCAGCGCCGCACCGCCACGATCCTCTTCACCGATCTGCGCGGATCGACGGCGCTGGCGGAGCGCGCCACGCCAGAGGCGGCGGTCGCCACGGTCAACGCGTATCTGCGCGTGATGGCGCGAGCCGTCATCGACGAGGGCGGCATCCTCGACAAGTTCACCGGCGACGGGCTTATGGCCATCTTCGGCGCGATGGCCGATCCGGCGAGCGGCGCCCGCGCCGCCGCACGCGCGGCTCTTCGCATGCGGACGGACCTGGCTGCGCTGAACGCCGAGCGCTCCGCCCGCGGCGAGCCGGTCGTCGGCTACGGGATCGGGATCCACACCGGCGAGGTCGTCCTCGGTGCCATCGGCCTCCCGGAGCGCAGCGACTACACGGCGATGGGGGACACCGTGAACACCGCCAGCCGAATGGAGTCACTGACCAAGGAGCTGGGGGCCGATACGGTCGTCTCCGCCGGCACGGCTGGTCTCCTCGACGGACCTGGCCAGGTGCGACCGCTAGGTACGGTCCAAGTAAAGGGTCGGAGCGAGCCGGTGGAGGTCTTCGCCTTAGAGAGCTAGGGGTACCACTCTGCGGGCCTGAGGGAGTTCCGCAGCGGATCCTTGCACTTCCGCAGTGGATCTCTGCATATCCCCACATGCTCGGATGGAGAGGTCTCCGCAGGGTCCCAGCTCCTGGGACACCGCCAAAGCCTCTTAGCCGGAGACCAGCGTCACTCCGGCCGGCATTCCTTGTAACCATGCGCGGCTCTGAACGAGCGCCGTCACATCCTCCATGAGCTGTGTCGCCGCGCGCGAAGGGCGTCTGTCCTTGCGGTGTGCGAATGCCACGGTGCGTGTGAGTGCGGGCCGCGAGAGGCGGACGGGCCGGAGCGGACCCCCGCGCGCGACGACCATGCTCGGCACGATCGCCACACCGAGGCCCGCCTCGGTCATGCGAAGCACGCCATCCATCTCGCCGCCCTCGACGGCGAAGCGTGGCGCGAATCCGGCGGCGGCGCACGCGGCGAGGGTCGTGGCCCGGAGGTCGTAGCCCTCGCGGAACATGACCAGCGGAACATCACGCAGCTCGGTCAGGGCAACGCTCTTGCGCGACGCAAGCGCGTGGCCCGCCGGCACGGCGACCACGAGCTGCTCCCTGAGGAGCGGGGTCGTGACCAGAGACGCGTGGCGGGCGGGAAGGATGACCAGCGCGAGATCGAGCACGCCCTCGAGCAGCTCGCGCACGAGATCCTGTGACCCGGCCTCGTGCAGCTTCACGTCGATGCCCGGATAAGCGCTACGGAACCGGGCCAGCGCACCGGGGAGGATGGCCGTGGTGAGGCTCGGTGTCGCGCCGATGCTGAGGCGGCCGCGCCGCAGGCCCGCGAGCTCGTTGACCTCGCCTATGGCCGCGCTGAGATCGGCGAGGACCCGCCGGGCCCATGGGAGCAGCGCTTCGCCGGCGGGGGTCAGGGTCAGGTTTCCGCGCATCCGGTGGAGCAGGGGAGTCCCCAGCTCCTCCTCCAGGAGTCGGATCTGCTTCGAGACCGACGGCTGCGCGACGGCCAGGTCGCGCGCCGCGCGCGTGAAGTGGCGGTGCTCGGCGACCGCCACGAAGTACCTTAGCTGGTGGATCTCCATCCCCGTCGATGATAGCCAGCGGCTATCGAGATGAGCGTCTCCATATCTTTGTCTTCTCGACGACCGGTACCTACCGTTGCCGGGTGGCCGCGACGACGCTCCCGCTCCGCCGGCGGATCATGCGCCGCGACCTCTGGTGGCTGGAGCCGCTGGCGATCGTCGCGGTGCTCGGGACGTTCGGTCTCTACTCGCTCGTCGTGGGCATCTCGAACGCCCACTATTACGTCGCCCCGTACCTATCGCCGTTCTACTCGCCCTGCATCAGCGCCAACTGCGCGCACCTGACGTTCGGGATACCGATCATCGGCGATTGGTGGAACTTCGCGCCGGCCATTTGGATCGTGGGGTTCCCCCTCGCGTTCCGGGCCACCTGCTACTACTACCGGCGCTCCTACTACCGCGGCTTCTTCATGTCCCCGCCGGCGTGCGCCGTGCCGGACGTCCGCTCGAGCTATGGGGGCGAGACCAAGTTCCCATTCATCCTGAACAACATCCACCGGTACGCCTGGTACGCGGCGATGGTGTTCATCGTGATCCTCAGCTACGACGCGGTCCTGGCCTTCATCTTCCCGACCGCCACCGGCCATGCCTTCGGCATCGGGCTCGGCTCGGTGATCATGGCCGTGAACGTCGCGCTGATCGCGCTTTACACCCTCTCGTGCCACTCCTGCCGCCACCTCTGCGGCGGCTACCTCGACCGCTTCCACCGCCGGCCGATCTGGTACCGGCTCTGGTCGGCGGTGACGCGCCTCAACACGCGGCACGGGCTCTTCGCGTGGCTCAGCCTCTTCAGCGTCGGGCTGACCGACCTCTACATCCGCCTTCTGTCCATGGGTGTGATCCCCTTCGATCCTCGGATCGTCTTCGGATGAGCGGCGAGCCGCACGACTTCGACGTCATCGTCATCGGCGCGGGCGGTGCCGGCATCCGCGCGGCCATCGAGGCCAAGCTCCAGGGGGCGCGCACCGCGCTCGTTTGCAAGTCGCTCTTCGGCAAGGCCCACACGGTCATGGCCGAGGGCGGCATCGCCGCGGCGCTGCGGAACGTCTGGAAGGAGGACGGCTGGGAGGTCCACTTCCGCGACACCATGCGCGGCGGCAAGCTGCTCAACAACTGGCGCATGGCCCAGATCCACGCCCAGGAGGCGC
>CAZTAI010000085.1:0-7752 GCA_964611555.1 uncultured Chloroflexota bacterium
ATCGCGCTCGCGTTCCGTCAGCAGCGGGAGTCCGCTCGCGGCCGCCATCTCAACGACAGCGGTCCGTCCATCGCCAAGGATCCCCCACTCCGCTTCTATCTCGCGGCCGAATGGATCGCTCACGCGGCTCTTGCGCAGGCTGCCGCTAGTCGCGCGCACCAGCGCGCGCACGGTGCCCTCGCCGCCATCGGCGAGCGGGAGCTCATCGCACTCGGCATCGGGGAACACGCGCTTGATGCCGCGCGCGATCGCGGCCGCGACCCCGACGGCGTCGAGGCTTCCTTTGAACGCCTGAGGGGCGATGAGAACGCGCATCGGTCGCGCGGCGTTCGCGGTCACTGGCCGGTACTGTAAGTACGTTGACGCGACGCATCGCCGTGCTGTCCGTGCACGCGTGTCCCCTAGCGAAGCTCGGCGGTCGGGACTCCGGTGGCATGAACGTCTACGTGCGGGAGATCGCACGCGAGCTCGCCTCGCGGGACATCAAGGTGGACGTCTTCACCCGCTGGCGGGAGCCGGGAGACCCGCTGATCCAAGAGCTCGCGCCCGGGGCGCGTGTGATCCACATCCGGTCCGGGCCCATTCAGTACATCCCGAAGATGGAGGTCTACGACCGGATCGGGCAGTTCACCTCCAGTCTCCTCGAGTACGTCGAAGAGAACGGGCTGCGGTATGACCTGGTGCACAGCCACTACTGGCTCTCGGCCGTGGTCGCCCGCGAGCTGAGCGCGCGCTGGCAGGTCCCTACCGTGCACATGTCGCACACGCTCGGGCTGGTGAAGCTCGAGGTCTCCGACGAAGAGGCCGATGCGGAGAGCGACATCCGCATCGAGATCGAGCGCAGAATCATGCGGGAGACCGAAGCCATCGTCGCCGCCAGTGAGATCGAGGCCGACGAGTTGATCCGCCTGTACGGCGCGGACCCCGCGAAGGTGAGCATCGTCCCCTGCGGGGTCGACACGGACGTCTTCCGGCCGATCAGGCAGGTCGACGCGCGCGAGGCGCTCGGCCGCGACCAGTGCGAGCGGCTCGTGCTCTTCGTCGGCCGCATCGAACAGATCAAGGGCATCGACGTCCTGCTCGACGCGCTAGGGCTGCTTTTCAAGCGGCGGCCGGACCTGCGCGGCGAGCTGTGCCTCCTGGTGGTCGGCGGGGCGCTCGATCCGGGCGATGACGCGCCCGAGACCGAGAAGGTGCAGGAGCTGCGGCGGCTGGTGCACGAGCACCGGATGGAGGACAGCGTCGACTTCGTCGGCTCGGTGGACCAGGACCGCCTCGCGCTCTGGTACTCGGCGGCGGATCTCTGCGCGGTGCCTTCGCTCACAGAGTCGTTCGGGCTCGTTGCTCTCGAGGCCATGGCCTGCGGCGTGCCGGTCGTCGCCACGCGCGTCGGGGGCCTTCAGACGGTGGTCGAAGACGGCGGATCGGGCCTGCTCGTCGCGCCCGGCGACCACGCCGCTCTGGCCGAAGCCATGGAGCAGGTCCTTATGGACCACCGGCTACGGATGCACCTCGCGCACGGCGCGCGCGAACGGGCCGAGCAGTTCACCTGGCATCGGGTCGGAGACGGTGTTGAGGCTGTCTACGAGCGCGTGCTGGACAAGCGCGCTTCCCAGCTCCCCGTCTGATGGCCAGCACGTTCGAGCTCCCCAAACGCGCGATGGCCATCTTCGCGCACCCGGACGATGCGGACTTCGGCTGCTCCGCGACGATGGCGCTCTTCGCGGAGCAGGGCGTCCACACCATGTACTGCCTGCTGACCAGCGGGAACAAGGGCACGCACGATCCGAAGATGTCGCCGGAACGCCTCGAGCGCATCCGTGAAAAGGAGCAACGCGCGGCGGGCGCGGTGCTCGGCGTGAAGGACTTCGTCTTCCTCCGCCGCGACGACGGTGAGCTCGAGGTCTCGATGAAGCTGCGCGGCGAGGTCTGCCGCGCGATCCGTGAGATGAAGCCCGACCTCGTGCTCACGCAGGACCCGTGGCGGCCCTACCAGATCCATCCGGACCACCGGGTCGCCGGCTGGAGCGCGATGGACGGGATCATCGCCGCGCGCGACCACCTGTTCTTCCCCGAGCAGCTCCGGCGCGGGCTCAAACACCACCGCGTCCCGCGGGTGCTGCTCTTCGGGACGAGCGAGCCGAACATCTGGTTCGACGTGAGCGGAACGATGGACAAGAAGATCGGCGCACTCAAGGCGCACACCAGCCAGATCCGGAACCCGGCTCTGCTCCAGCGGATGCGCGACTGGGCGGCTACGGCCGGCCGCGCGTGGGGCCTCGACGCAGCGGAGGCATTCCGCTACCTAGAGTTGGGCTAGCGGTGCGCCACCGGGAGCTCCCACTCCGGTACGGCATGAACCCGCACCAGAAGCCAGCCCGCGCGTACTCCTCCGATCTCCTGCCCTTCGCTGTCCGGAACGGCGAGCCCGGGGCGATCAACCTCCTGGACGCACTCAACGCGTGGCAGCTCGTGCGAGAGCTCCGACGGGCGACGGGTCTCGCGGCGGCGGCGTCCTTCAAGCACGTCAGCCCCGCCGGGGCCGCGGTCGCGGTCCCGCTGGGTAAGGAGCTGGGCACCGCGCTGGGCATCGACGATGCCGGACTCACGCCGCTCCAGACGGCCTACGCGCGAGCGCGAGGCGCGGACCGCGTCTCGTCGTTCGGCGACGTAGCGGCCTTCAGCGACCCGGTGGACGCCGCGACCGCGGAGATGCTGCGGCGCGAGGTCTCCGATGCCTGCATCGCCCCGGGATACGAGCCGAAGGCGCTCGAGATCCTCTCGAAGAAGAAGGATGGCAAGTACCTGGTCCTGGAGGTCGATCCCGCGTACGAGCCCGGGCCGACCGAGCACCGCGAGGTGTTCGGCGTGACGCTCGAGCAGCGCCGGAACGACCACGTCATCGACGAGGCCGTGCTCGCGAACGTCGTGACGAAGGAGAGGGGTCTTCCGGACGAGGCGAAGCGCGACCTGCTGGTCGGGCTGATCACGCTCAAGTACACGCAGTCGAACTCGGTCGCGTTCGCGCTTGACGGCCAGGTGATCGGCGTCGGCGCAGGGCAGCAGTCACGCATCCACTGCACGCGCCTCGCGGCGCAGAAGTCCGAGCTCTGGTGGCTGCGGCAGCACCCGAGCGTCCTCGAGCTCGCGTTCCGCAAGGGAACAGGCCGCCCGGGGCGCGACAACCTCATCGACGGCTACCTGCGCGACGACCTCACCGCGCCGGAGCTCGCGGCGTGGGCTGCGTCGTTCGATAGCGCGCCGGACCGGCTATCCGCTGACGCGCGCCGCCGGTGGCTGGAGCGGATCCCCGCGGTGAGCTACGTGTCCGACGCGTTCCTGCCCTTCAGGGACAACGTCGACCGGGCGCGCGCCGCCGGCGCGCGCTACGTCGCTCAGCCGGGCGGCTCAGCCCGCGACGCGGAGATCGTCGCCGCCTGCGACGAGCACGGCATGGTCATGGCGTTCACCGGCCTGCGTCTCTTCCACCACTAGTCGACGCGGCGCGGACCTACCCGGGCCGGAACGAACGCGGCGGTCCGACATAGCGGAAGCACTCCGGCGTCGCGCGCATGTACAAGCGATCCATATCCGCGGAGCTGGCTGGGTCGCCGAAGGCCGGCCAGACGTTCGCCTGAAGCGACGCCACCGCCTGCCGGGCCTGCTCGCGGTCGAGGTTCCAGCTCTGCCATGACGTTGGCTCGGCCGGCTCTCGCCAGTGGTAGCGCCAGAACAGCTGGGCATCGACGCAGAAACGCTCGAGCTCCGGGAGCTTGTCCCTCAGCGCGACGAGGTCGTCAACGCCCGCCTCCCCGAGGCTGACGAGGTAGGCGCTGTCCAACCCGTGTTCCTGGGCCGTCGGCTCCGCCGCCACGGACCCGAGCCGGCTGACGTTCGCGCGGAGGATGAAGCTCGCGGGTCCGATCGCGTTCACGATGAGCGCGACGGTCAGCGCCGCGAAGACCATGGGCTGGACCGCGAATGACATGCGGCGCTTCAGCACGGCCCAGGCGATGATCCCGAGCGCGACCGCGACCGCCACGATCATCGCCAGCGCGTAGAGGCGGAGCTCCGACCATCCGTACTCGCGCTGATACAGATCCAGGCGATACACGGAGGAGATGAGAAGCACGCCCGTGAGCGCCACGAGGACGAGCGCGGCCGCCGCGTACTCGCGCGTCCGACGCTCCGTCGCGAGATCCAGCAGGAACAGGATCGCCGCGGTGATCGCCGCCACGGCAAGAAGCTCGAAAAACCCGCGGCGTGCGTACTCGGCGTAGCCCACCCCGACCGCCGAGACCGTGTCACCGCCGCCGAAGAGGTAGGCGACCTGGAACCCGACGAACACCGCGAACAGCAGCGCGATCGTCCCGAGGAAGGCTGTCGCCGTATCGCTCGAGAGCGGTCCCGATCCGGGTACCGCCTCTGCGTCCCTCCGAGCCGGCCATGAGATGGCGCCAATGACGATCCATGCGAAGACCAGGGCGACCACGAGCCGCTGGCCGCCCTCGCGGATGCGCTCGTCCCACTCCGCGAGGTCGATGAGATCGTCCCACCACTTCGCGAAGACGGGATCCGCAGACGTGAACAGCGAGCCGAACAGGAGGAGAAGGGGTAGCGCGAGGACGATGCCCATCACGATGGGCAGCAGCCTGTGGCGGCGCAGAGAGCCGAGTGGCAGCGCGCGAACCCCCACCGGCAGGGCGGGAAGCGCCCTCCACAACGAGCCGGTCGCGGTGTCCCAAGCCTCGCGCAATAGACGGAACGCCGGGAGCTTCGAGACGGTCACGCCGCGGAGCGACGCGCTCCACGCCGCCGCGAGAGTGAGGAGCGCAAGAAGGTCGAAGGCGACGACCGCGGTCTCCCCGCGGATCGCGATGAAGAGCGCGAACGCGAGCGCGAACGCCGGCATCCAGAGGTCGATCCGGCGCGGCGTCGCCCAGCGTAGGCGCCAGCCGACCATCAGGAGAAGGGCCAGCGCCGTCAGGACGTTGAGGCCGAGCCGCTCCTCATAGAAGGCCCACTGGGCAAATAGCCCGAGCGCCGCCGCCAGCACGAGGGTGAGCGCCGCTTTCTGCATGGCCACAGCATTGGACGCACCCGGAGCCGAGTCATCCCACGACCGAGACGTATCGGCCGCGTCGATCAGCGCTCGGCGAGCTGCGGAGCGGCGTCCACTACGGCGGTCGCGGCGAGCGCCTGCCTAAGCCAGGTCGTGATCGTTGCACTCCCAACGATGCGAGCCAGCCCTGAGCCGTAGAGGACCGTGCGCATCCCGCGCAGGATCAGGTGGAGCACTGATCGCGTAGCCGCGTGCGCCAGCAGCGGTCGCAGCAGGCGCGAGCGCTGCGCTGACGGCAGCGAGGCCACCATCTCCGGGCTGCCGCGCTTCCACCACATCGCGCGTGCGAGGCGGTCGGCCTGGTCGTGGCGGAGACCGTCGGCGGCCTCGGCGCCCTCGCCCTCGACGATCGTGATCAGGGGCATGTTGTGACCGAGCGCGATGTGCGCGGCCGTGTGCACGTAGAGGTAGATGCGCTCGGCGGCGCTGGCGCGCTGGTCGATGACGAGGCCCTTCGGACGATCGCGGTCCGCGGGGCTCACCAGGAAGGCGCGCGTGGAGCCGAGGTCCGCGAAGCGCGTGCTCACGTGAAGTGTGTCGTCGAGGTGCTCGCGAAGGCGCTCCTCGAACGCGCGCAGAGTGTTGCTCTCGGCCTTCATCGGCACGTCGCGGATCACTTCGGCAGCCATACCCGCACTCCTTCCTCCAGGTACGCCTTGAGCGCTCGCCGGTCCTGCAGCTTCGCAAGCGTTCCACTGAGGTCGCGGAAGATCAGGCCCGCGAGCGGCTCACCGACGAATCCCGTGAGCACCGCATGCCCTTCCTCGACCACCGACGTGGCCGGAAGCCCTTCCTCGCAGCCGACGATCATCAGCGCGAAGTAGAGACGGATGCAGTCCTCTGGCGTGTCGATCGAGCGCGCCACCTGCGTGCGCCCGCGCGCGATGCGGTGGAGCGTCGCCCGGTCCAGTGCGAGCGATCCCTCGGTGATGTCGTAGAGCCGATCGACGAGCGCGTCGAGCGAGCGCCCGCCCTTGAGGACCTGGATGGCGTTCGCCACACGCTCGGTGTCACGGATCCGCATCGGCTGCCTACGGTACGCCGGACCTCCCGCGAAGTCGTCTCACGCGTGCGACGAGCCTGCTAGTGCTTGAAGTGACGCCGACCTGTGAAGAGCATCGCCATGCGGGAGCGGTTCGCGGTCTCGATCATCATCTGATCGCGCACCGAGCCGCCGGGCTGGATCAGCGCCGTCACACCGGCGCGCGCCGCGACCTCGATCCCATCGGGGAACGGGAAATACGCATCCGACGCCATCACCGATAGCCGCGCCTGCTCGCCGGCCTTGCGCACCGCGGTCTCGACCGCGGCAACTCGCGAGACCTGGCCAGGCCCGATGCCGACGGTGGTCAGTCCCTTCACCAGCACGATCCCACTGGAGCTGACGTGGCGCACGCAGCGCCACGCGAAGATGAGGTCAGAGAGCTCCTCGAGCGTGGGATGCCGCTCCGTGACCGGCTTGAAGTTGCTTTCGTCGGAAACGGTGTCGTCCGGGGTCTGCACGAGCATTCCGCCGGCAACGCGCGCGAAGTCGAGCGGCCCCGTCTTGCCACGCTCCCGGCCTGCCACGGGCGCGCGGAAGATCTCGATGTCCTGGCGCTTGAGCATCGCGAGCGCTTCGTCGTCGAACCCGGGCGCGACGATGGCCTCGTAGAAGGTGTCCGCGAGCGCGTGGGCGAACGCGCGGTCGACCGGACGGTTCGCACCGAGGATCGCTCCATACGCGGAGACGGAGTCGGAGCGGAACGCACCGCGGTACGCGCGCACGATGTCCGGATCCGATGCCACACCCACCGGGTTGTTGCGCTTGGAGATCGCGACCGTCGGCTGGCGGAAGTCGCTGACGATCCGCCACGACGCGTTCAGGTCGATCAAGTTGTTGAAGCTGGGCGCCTTCCCGTGCAGCTGCTCCATGCCGGTGATCGCGCCGTTCTCGCCGCGCACCGCGTAGAAGGCCGCCTGCTGGTGCGGGTTCTCGCCGTAGCGAAGGTCGCGCACCTTGCGCATCGACAGGAGCAGCTCGTCGGGGAAGGACACGCCACCCTCGGCATAGAGCCGGGACGTGATCGCGGCGTCGTAGCTGGCGGTGTGCGCGTACGCCTCCGCCGCGAGCTCTCTCCGCGTCTCCGGGTCGAGCGTGCCGCGCTCCTTGAGCTCCTCGAGCACCGCGACGTACCGCTCTGGTCGCGCGACGACGATGACGTCCTCGTGGTTCTTAGCCGCGGCGCGCAGGAGCGTGACGCCGCCGATGTCCACCTTCTCCATGAGCTCCACGCCCGAGAGGCCCTGCGCGGCCGCGTCGCGGAACGGGTAGAGGTTCGCGGCGACGAGATCGATCGGAGTTATGCCCTCGCGCTCCAGCTCGGCCCGGTGCTGGGCATCGCTGCGCCGGGCGAGGATCGCCGCGTGGATCTTGGGATGGAGCGTCTTGACGCGACCGCCGAGCAGGGCGGCCTGGCCGGTGACGTCTTCGACGGAAAGCGCGTCTATCCCCTCGCTCTTTAGGAGCGCTCGGGTCCCGTCGGTCGCGACTATCTCCCAGCCCAGCTCGCGCAGGCCATGCGCGAACGGAACGAGGTTCGTTGGGTCTGAAACAGAAAGCAGGGCTCGCACGTTCTCCCCTGTTGCTC
>CAZTAI010000086.1:0-2685 GCA_964611555.1 uncultured Chloroflexota bacterium
TGCGAAGCCGGCTGAACAAGCCGCCCAAGCGCGCGCTCGGGATCCTCAAGGTGGGCAACGAGTGGATCGGCGTCGTGCACGGGAACGAGTTCGCGGTGTGGGAGCGGCGGCAGCACGCCATGCGCGCCGAGGGGCGGATCCGAGGGGTCCGCGGCGGCTCGCGCGTGGAAGCGCGGATCTCACTGACGCGCCGCGCCGCGGTGATGATGGTCGTCTTCTTCATGCTCTTCGCGGTCGGAGCGGTCGGCATCCTCAGCCAGCCTGAAGGCCTCGGGATCTCGCCCGCGACGCTCGTCATCGCGCTTCTGGCCGGGATCGGCACGCTGCTCGGGTTCTGGGTCGGCTCGCTCCGCCAGCGCGCGGCGCTGCGCGCGTTCCTCGCCGACGTATTCCGCGACACGCCATAGGATCGAGCGACATGGATCCGCTCGTCGCCGCGCGGGACGCGCTCGCGAGGGGAGAGCGCGTCGTGGTCGTGACCGTCACCGGGATCGAGGGCGAGCCACCATCGCGGGAGGGCCTCGCGTTCGCGTACGTGGAGGGCGGCCGGACCTTCGGGACCCTCGGCTGCGACGGGTTCGACCGCGCGGCGGCGGCCGATGCGGTCCGGGCGCTCGAGAGCTCGATGCCCCTCCAGGCCGCGTACGACTGGGACGCCGGCTCGCGCATCCGCGTCGTCGTGAAGCCGCTCCGTCCGGATGACCCGGTGCCCGGAGCCGCGGCCGATGCCGAGGTCCTCATCGTCGGTGGGGGACCCGTCGCACGAGCACTCGAGGCGCTCGCCCGCACGGTCGGGTTCCGCGTCCGCACGGCCGCACCGACCGACGGGCCAGAGGCGGGGCCAAACACGTATGTGGTCATCTGCGGTCACGACGAGGAGGCCTCGCAGCCGACACTGCGCAGGCTCGTCGCGAGCCCCGCGCCCTACATAGGGATGATGGGAAGCCGCCGCCACACCGGCCATCTGCTCGATGAGCTGCGAGCCGCAGGCCACAGCGACATCTCGCTCGCGCGTGTGCACACGCCGGTCGGGCTCGACCTGCACGCCGAGACACCCGAGGAGATCGCGCTCTCTGCGCTGGCGCACATCGTGGCCGTTCGAAGGAACGGGACCGGAGCGCCGCTCGCCTGAGGCTCGGATGCTTCTTCCTGGCGCGTGAGCCAACTACAATGAGCATCCCTGGAGAGGTCGCATAGTTGGCCTAGTGCGGCGGGTTGCTAACCCGCTATAGGGAGTTTTCCCTATCGAGGGTTCGAATCCCTCCCTCTCCGCAGATCCCTTGAGGTCCGCCGCCGCAAGCCTCTTCCGTTTTCCATCTGCGATGGAAAACCCAGTGACCGCCTCTGCCGATCTCGCGTGGGCGGCCGGTGTCTTCGACGGCGACGGAACCGTGTCCGGATATCCGCGAAAGCCCGGACACAGCAGGGCCGTACAAGTGACGGTGTATCAAGCGACCACACCAGTACTTGAGAGGTTCCGCGATGTCATTGGTGGCCATGGCGGGATCTACGGCCCTTACCGCGGGCGGCTCTACCACTGGACGACGAAACGGCTCGAGGCGGTGGCCGCCGTGTGCGAACAGCTCTGGCCCGCCCTCGGCACTGAAAAGCGTCACCAGTTCGAGCTAGCAGTGCTAGGTCGCCCTGACCTCATGTCACTCGTTGAGCGGCTGCGCGCCGCGGAATCGATAGGCGTGACCGCGGGAACCAGGATGTCGGAGCTCGCCTGGGCGGCTGGCTTCTTCGATGCGGAAGGCTCGATCAGCACATCAGCCAGCGGTCCTCCGTCCCTTGAGATCCCTCAGGCGGAAGTCGACGGCGCGCCGAGCAGCTCGCTTCTGCGGTTCCGCGCGGCACTCGGGCGGGGGCGGATCTCGGGTCCGCGCGTCGTGCCCAGTCCCTGGTCGAGGCTTCCGCAGTACAGGTGGCAAGCGGGCAGCTTCGAGGACGTTCAATTCGTGGCAGCGACCCTCTGGCAATGGCTCGCTGACGAGAAGCAGTCCGCCCTGAGTGATGCCCTAAACGCCTACGTGGCTGGCCGACGAGTCCAGAGAACCCATGGAGCAGATCGCTCCGCCGCTACTTAGACCGCCGCTGGCTGCGTCTCGAGTGCGGACGCGGGTCGCTCTGCGGCGGACTCCATCGGCCGAGGAACCACAGAGCGTTGGTCGCATCACGCTCCCCACTCTGAAAGAAGGGGACGCTCCAGAACACGACGGCCAGGCCGACTGCGACCGCCCCAACGCCGACCAGCAGATCGCTCACTTCGGGTTTGAAGGTACTCGCCCTAGGCTTGGCATCGCATGGCGGTGAAAGAGGCAGCGGTCGCCAAGGACGTCCCCGAGTACATCGCGGCGGCGCCCAAGGAGACGCGTGCGCAGCTCCGCGAGCTTCGCAGGCTTGTGAGGGCCGTGGTCCCGAAGGCCGTCGAGAGCATCAGCTACGGGATGCCCTACTACAAATACAACGGGCGCCCGCTGACCGGGTTCGCCGCGTACAAGGAGCACGTCAGCGTGTTCGCTCTTCCCGTTCACGAGCACAACGCCGAGACCAAGGCCTACGTCGCGGCCAAGGGCACGCTGCATTTCCCGATAGGCGGACCCATGCCGACGGGCTTGCTCACGAAGCTTGTCAAGGAACGCGCGAAGCTGAATGAGGCGAAGAAGAAGTGAGCGTCGGAGCGGA
>CAZTAI010000086.1:2785-7749 GCA_964611555.1 uncultured Chloroflexota bacterium
CTCGCGACCAGCCCCGCCGGCACCTTCGGGTAGAAGTACGTCGTCTTAGGAGGCAGACGCTCCCACGAGTCGGCGACACGTTGCAGGGTCTCGGCATCGACCGCACGCAGCAGCACCGCATCGGTCCCGCTGACCGCGGCCTCGATCGCGCTGTCTGTGTCGTGCTCGTAGCGCACCTCGCCACCGCCGCTGCGCGCCGGGTCCAGGAGCAGCGCCTCAGCGACCGCGACCGGCAGCGAGCGCCACGCCTCCGCCACACCTGACAGATCGACCCCGGCGCGCGGCTCGAGCCGCCGGAGCGTCCCGTCGCGAACGAGGACGATGCCGGGCTGCGTATCCGCCAGCGCGCCCCGGTCGATGGCGTGCGCCTCGAAGGACCGCGCGATCGCCTCGTCGATGGCGGCGCGCGCGCCGGAGACGATGCGGTGTGTCGGCAGGATCCGAAGGCCCGGGTCGTCCAGGGCGCAGAGGTAAGCCATAACGAAGTGCGCCGTGTCCTCGGGGAAGTCGATGCGCTTGGCCTCGATCTCCTCGCGTAGGTACTCGAGGCCCACCTCGTAACGGTGGTGCCCATCGGCGAGGTAGATCCGCGCCTCCTTCAGCGTTGCCTGGAGCTTCGCGATGAGCGCTCGGTCGTCCAGGGCCCAGATCATGTGACGCTCGTCACCGGTACGGGCCTCGCCCACGAATCGCGCTGGCCCGCGCGCCGTCCAGTCTTCGAGCAGCTTGGCGATGGCTCCCCGCGCGTCCTCGTACATGCCGAAGATCGGGCTGGTGTTCACGCGCGTCAGTCGCAGGAGCCGGAGCCGGTCGCTCCTGTCCTTGGAGATGGTCTGTTCGTGCGGGCGCACGATCCCCCGGCCGAACTGATAGAGGCGAAGCGCCCCGAGGAAGCCGCGCCGCCGCAGGCGCGCCCCGCCGAGCTCGAAGTAGTGGTCGTAGAGGTAGAAGGCGGGCGTGGTGTCGTGCCGGAGCAGGCCTTTCTCGATCCACTCGTCGAGCGTTGCCTTGGCGCGCGAGTAACGGTTGTCGACGGGATCGTCGCCGGGCGAGGCCTGGCCGAACTCGAGGCGAACGAAGTTGTGAGGGCTCCGCTCGAGGAGGGCTTCGCGCTGGACATCCGAGATCACGTCGTAGGGCGGGCAGATGAGATCGCCGAGCGCACCCGCCTTCTTCTCGTCGAACCGCAGGCCGTGGAAGGGGACGATCTCCGCCATCGCGCTCCATGTTCGTTCACGCGGGCGAAGCGAGCAGGCGGGGCCTTGGCTGGGATCGGTAAGGCGTCGAGATCGGCGGACGCCGTGCCCTATTCGGGCTCCGTCGATTAGCGATGTGTGCGAGGCACTCCCTCGGCCCGGCACCTCTTCGTCGTTCTCCTGATGGCTTCGCTCTTCAGCGTCAGTGCGTCAGCACCACGGTCGAGCGAGAGCTCGGCCGGTCCGTCGGAGGAAGCGCTCCCAGCAGCTCTGGACCTCGCGTGGGGCCCGACGCCGTCGAACCCGCTCAGCTGCGTGCAGCGCCTCGACATCGCCGGCCTCGATCAGGTCGTGGACCTGAGCTGGTCGCCGGACGGCTCGCGGATCGCGCTGACGCGCGTGGAGACGTCATCGTCCGCACGCACCATCACCGGCTGGGAGGAAGATCCATTCCTGTCGGTCCTCGACATGTCGACCGGCAAGGCCGTGGACCTCGGTGCGGGAATGCGGGCCCGCTGGTCCGCCTCGGGTGATCTCCTCTCCATCTGGCGTGGCGGGCGCCTGTACATACACAAGCAGATGGAGCTCCTGACGATCATCGACTCGACCGTGCCGGACGTCCGCTGGGTGGGCGAGGAGCTCATCTACTTCTTCCAGGACGAGATCCGCGGGTGGTCGGAGGACGTCGATAGTCTCCTCTCGACGGTGGACTGGGATCACATGCCGCGCTTCCCGATGGACGACACGTACTTCAGTAGCGACGGCGCGCTCTTCATCGTTACCCGCTACTCGATGGATGGCAGCGCCTACCGGTACATCGGTCAGACAGCCACCGGGGACGTCGCGGCGCTCGAGACCGCGGGCACGACGTACACGGAGTGGGCTCCCACAGCCCAGACGCTGCTGGTGCGATCCGACAACGAGATCGAGCTGCGCGGCGCCCACGGCGTCCGCTTCGCGGCCGCCCTCTCGGCCTTCCCGGGACCCGTCCACGGCTGGACTCCCGATGGCAAGGGCCTGCTCATGGGCGCGATCACTCCGGCGGCCGCCGGCGGCACCACGTTCGATCGCTTCGCGGTGTGGGAGAACGGCCAGGTCGCGGCGACCGCCACCCTTCCGAACCTGATCGGCGCGCGCTCCTTCAGTCCGGACGGCCGCTACTTCGCCGGGATCGCGCAGGCCGGCGTCCACGAGACCGCGCTCGAGATCTACCGCTGCGGGACCCGCCTCAGCCGGACCGCGGAGCGCGCGGACCCTGTGTCGCGAGCCCGCGTGGCTCGCATCGACGGCGACGGCCGGCGGCTGGTGCGCCCGGTCTCGGGCTACATCTCGCAGTTCGTTCAGGGCATTCACACCGGCATCGACATCGCGGCACCGTTCGGGACCGTCATCGTGGCCTCGGACGAGGGCGAGGTCACGCTTGTCGGCTGGGTGCCGGTCGGCGGACGCGCCGTGTGCGTGACGCACAGTGGCGGCCTCGAGACCTGCTACTACCACACGTCCCAGGCCTACGTGAGCGTCGGGCAGCGCGTTAGTCGCGGTCAGCCGGTCGCGGCCGTCGGCATGAGCGGGCTCACCAGAGGGGCCCATGTGCACTGGGAAGCCAAGCAGGACGGACGCATCGTCGATCCGCTCGAGGTACGCGACTAGCTCCAACAGTGGGCCGACCATCTAGTGTCGGGCCGTGCCGCCCTCGCTCCTCATAACGGTGATCGGCAAGAGCGCGCGCGACCCGAACGATCCGGTCCCGCCGCAGGCGCTCGCCGCGGCCGAGGAGGTGGGACGGCTGATCGCGGAAGCCGGTGCGATCGTGGTGAGCGGCGGTCTCTCCGGGGTGATGGAGGCGGTGAGCCGGGGCGCCAAGCGCGCCGGGGGCACCACCATCGGGATCCTTCCGGGCTTCGACAAGCGCGAGGCCAACGAGTACATCGACATCCCGATCACGACGGGGATGGGCTACATGCGGAACACCCTCAACGTCCGCGTCGCCGACGCCGTGATCATGATCTCCGGCGGCATCGGGACGCTGAACGAGCTGACGGTCGCGTACGAGGACAAGCCGACCGTGATCCTCGAGGGCACCGGTGGCTGGGCCGACCGAATGCGCGACGTCGCGTACAAGGGCGTGCACCTCGACGAGGGCGGACGGAACACCCTGCGCTACGCGGCTACACCGAAGCAGGCCGTCGATCTGGCGCTGGAGCTGGCGCGCAAGGATGAGCGGTCGCAGCGCGCCGGCGACGCGGAGTTCCGCTAGGCGTTCAGCCTGCGGAGCACCTGCTCCGCCCACGCCGCGGCCGTGAACAGATCGCGGTCGTCGCCCGGCGCGGTCACGAGCTGGACCCCCAGGGGCAGACCCGCCGGCCCCCGTCCGGCTGGGATGGTCACCGCGGGCGCGCCGACCAGCGTCCAGCGGGAGCAGAACACGGGATCACCGGTCGTCTCGGGAGTCGGAGCCTCGCCGGTCGCCGGAAGCGTCAGCACGGCGTCGTATGGCGCGGCCCAGTCCGCGAACTCGGCGATGGCCCGGTCGCGCTCGAGGAGCGCCTCCCTGTAGGTCGCTTCCGGGATCGCTTCACCCTCGGCGACCAGCGCTTTCGCCACGTCGCTCGCGAGCGCTGGGTCCCTGCGGATCGCGGCGCCGATCGTCGCGACGCTCTCGCGCGCCATGATCGTTCGCAGGACCGGGACCGCTTCGTCGACGCCGCTCGGAAGGACCGGCCACTCGACGGGCAGCCCGGCCGCCGCCAGCAGGTCGATGGTCTGCTGGAATCTCGCTCGCGCCGCTTCGCTTGCGCGGTCCCAGTCCTTGGTACGGATCGCCGCGAACCGCGGCAGATCCGACCCTGGTCCGACCCACCACTCTTCGAGCCGCTCCCGTGCGATGGCGGCGCAGAGCCAGGCGGCACCTTCGACCGTGCGCGTGAACGTCCCGACGTGGTCGAGCGTCGGCGCGAACGGCATGACCCGGTCGAGCGGCAGTCGCGCGTACGTCGGCTTCGCGCCCACGACGCCGCAGAACGCCGCGGGGCGGATGACGGACCCGTTCGTCTGGCTCCCGATCGCGGCGGGCACGATACCCGCGGCGACCGCGGCGGCGGATCCCATGGACGACCCGCCGGGCGTGCGCGAGGGATCGTGCGGATTCGTGGTCGGGCCGGGATGGAAGAAGGCGAGCTCCGTCGTGACGGTCTTCCCGATCACGATCGCGCCCGCGGCCTCGAGCGCCTCGACCGCCGCGGCGCTCCGGTCGGGCACGCGGCCCCGATAGAGCGGTGTCCCGTTCTCCGTCGGGATGCCGGCGGTGTCGTAGATGTCCTTTACGCCGATGGGCACGCCATGAAGGTCGCCGAGGGCCGCACCGCTGTCGGTCCGGCGATCGGCCTCGTCGGCCAGGCGCAGCGCGCGATCCCTATCCAGCCACGCGAACGCGTGCAGGACCGGCTCGCGCTCGTCGTACCGCTTGAGCGCGGCTTCGACGAGAGCGCGGCTGGTCGTCAGGCGCTGGCGGACCGCGCGCGCGGCCGCGGGGAGGTCTTCGAGGTACATATCGCGCGCATGGTGACGCGTGGCGTCCAGGTGCGCGGCAGGACGCCGCCGGCCGGGCTCAGCTTGCCGGCCGCAGGTCTCGTCGCCATCTCGCTCGGAGCAGTCTGCGCAGTCGCGCCTCGGCCTGCCGCCGCCAGCCCGGAGCGCCGGCCCCCAGCGCCAGGAGGGTCTCGAGCAGCGAGATCGCGCGGTCAGGGTCGCCCCGACGCTCGAGCGCGC
>CAZTAI010000087.1:0-7622 GCA_964611555.1 uncultured Chloroflexota bacterium
CGCTTGCGGCGTCGCCGGCCTCGTCGCGGGAGCCGCGCCGGCTGGGGGCCTGCGCGTGGTCTACGGCGACGACGTGGTGGCCGCGGGCGGCGGCACGGCGGATGATCGCCCCACGGTCTTGTGCCTCGTCGGGTTCGGATCTGGTCCGCTCCCGCTCGAGATCTGGGATCCGCTCGTCGCGCTGGCCGGCGAGCGCGCCTCCATCCACACCGCGAGCGCGCGGCTGTTCGTCCTCGCCGCTCGCGACCGGCTGTCGGACCCCAAGCCGGCGCCCGCGCTCGTGCTCAGCGACGACCACTCCTCCGTACGTCCCTTCACTCCGTCCGACGAGGGCGCGGCGAACGTTCGTCCGTTCGACGCACCGCGCTAGGGCAGCATTGGGCTGATGGCGGGACGCAGGAGACGCCGCGAGCGGCGCCCAAGGCGCGTGGAGACCGACCGGGCCTCGGCGCATCCGACGGGCGAGCGCGCCGGCGCGAAGGCGGAGGCGCGGCGCCGGGAGGAGACCCTCCGGCTGCGCCTGGCGCAGCTCCGCCGGATGCGCACGTTCGTCGGAGTCGCGGGCTTCCTGCCGCTGGTCGCATCCTTCCTCTCGCTGTCGGACGTGGAGATCCTCCGCGTCCTCTCCGTCGACACGTACCTCGCCCTCTGGGCCGGGATCTTCGGCGTCTTCATCGGGCTGACGATCTGGATGTGGTGGGAGCGCCGCACCTTCACGCGGGGTGCCTCCGCGTGACGACCGGGACGGAGATCGTCACGCGCTCGCGCGAGGAGACGGAGGCGCTGGGCGAGCGCCTCGGTCGCGCCGCTCGACCCGGCGACGTCGTGGCCCTCTGGGGCGAGCTCGGAGCCGGGAAGACCGTCATCGCGCGCGGCATCGCGCGTGGGCTCGGTCTCGACGACGGTCTCGTGACCAGCCCGACCTTCGTGATCCTCCACGAGCATCTCGAGGGCAGGCTGCCCTTCTACCACCTCGACCTCTACCGCATCGCGCCCTCGGACGCCGAGGGGACCGGGTGGCGCGAGGCGGTCGAGGGCGGCGGTGTCGCGGCGATCGAGTGGCCCGATCGGGTCGCCGACGACCTGCCCGGTGATCGTCTCGACGTGCGCATAGCGCATTGCGGGACGGACGAGCGGCGCGTCCGCTTCGAGCCGACCGGCCCCCGTAGTTCAGTGCTGGCTCGGGAGGTGGCGTGACGCTCCTGGCGATCGACACATCGACCGCCTGGGGATCGCTCGCGCTGTACGACCGCGAGGGCGTCCTCGCTGAAGAGACCTGGCACCTGCAGCGCGGCCACGACACGGCCCTGTTCGCGGCCGCCGACCGGCTCCTCTCGCTCACAGGTCGCACAGCTGCGAGCATCGAGGTCGTCGCGGTCGCAATTGGCCCGGGCTCCTTCACGGGTGTTCGTATCGCGATCGCGACCGCGCAGGGGATCGCGCGCGGTTCGGGAGCGTCGGCAGTCGCCATCCCGACGCTCGATGTCATCGCCCATCCCTGGTCCACGTCGGGACTTCGGGTGTGCGCTGTCCTGCCCGCCGGCCGGGGCGAGCTGTGCGCCGCCCTCTACCGCTGGCGTGCCGGGCGCTGGGCACGCGCCTCCGAGACGCTCGTCGGTATGGCCGCGGACCTCGCGCGATCGGTGCGCGGGGGCGCGCTCTTCG
Organism: uncultured Chloroflexota bacterium; assembly: GCA_964611555.1. Classification (GTDB taxonomy): domain Bacteria; phylum Chloroflexota; class Limnocylindria; order P2-11E; family P2-11E; genus GWC2-70-10. The sequence continues at coordinate 1,666 of CAZTAI010000087.1, forward strand.
CCGGCGAGATCGACGCGGACTCCCGCGCAACGCTCGAACGCGAGCTGGGCACGCGTGCGCGCTTCGCGCCCGGGGCATCCACGCCGCGGCGCGCCGGGCACCTCGCGGAGATCGGCTGGGCGCGCTTCCAGGCTGGGGAGGCGACCAGTCCCGAGACCCTCCAGCCCCTCTACCTGCGGCCACCGGCCATCCGAGGGCGCGTCGGCGAGCTGATCGCCGAGGTGGCATCGCCGCTGCGGGCGGGCGTCTAGATGGTCCAGGTCGCACCGGTCCTGATCGCGGACATGACGATGGACGACGTCGCGGCGGTCCAGCACGTCGAGCGGGCCTCGTTCGCGAATCCGTGGCCCGCGAACGCTTTCAGGCACGAGCTCCAGAGCAACAAGAACGCGCGCTACGTCGTGGCCCGCGAAGCGGGCGAGGTCGTGGGCTACGCCGGCCTGTGGCTCATGGTCGACGAAGCGCACATCACGACGTTCGCGGTGCTGCCGGAGCACCGCCGCAAGCGGATCGGCGAGCGCCTCCTGGTGCGGCTCTTCGAGATCGCCGAGGTCATGGGCGCCGAGTGGCTGACCCTCGAGGTGCGCGTCTCCAACCTCGCAGCGCAGCGTCTGTACGAGAAGTACGGATTCCGGCGCGCCGGCGTCCGTCGCCGCTACTACTCCGACAACAACGAGGACGCGCTGATCATGTGGACGGACCGGATCCGCGAGCGCTCGGTGCGCGATCGGCTCGCGAAGCTGCGCGACGCGCTGGACGGCGAAGCGTGACGCGGATCCTCTCGATCGAGACCAGCTGTGACGAGACCGGCGTTGCCGTCGTCGAGGACGGCCGCCGCATCCTGGCCAACGTCGTCGCTTCGCAGACGTCGCACGAGCGGACCGGCGGCATCGTGCCCGAGGTCGCGGCGCGCGAGCACCTTCGCGCGCTCGATCCAGCGCTGCGCGAGGCGCTCCGCTACGCCGAGCTGGATCTCAGCGCGATCGACACCGTCGCCGCGACCGTCGGTCCCGGCCTGATCGGGGCGCTGCTGGTCGGCGCGAGCTACGCGCGCGGCCTGGCCCTCTCCAGCGGCAAGCCCTTCGTCGGCGTCAACCACCTCGAAGGACACGTCTACGCGAACTGGCTGTACCAGCCGGTAGAGCCGGCTTCCCTTACGCGAGGGGACTCCGTCCCCCCGCCGGCACCCCCCTCCTCCGGCATACCACCCGAGCCCGAGCTGCCCGCGATCGTGCTGGTGGTGAGCGGCGCGCACACCGATCTCGTCCGAATGGACGACCACAGCAGCTTCCATCTCCTCGGGCGCAGCATCGATGACGCCGCGGGCGAGGCATTCGACAAGGTCGCTCGACTCCTGGGCCTCGGCTTCCCGGGCGGCCCCGCGATCGAACGGGCCGCGCGAGACGGCGACGCGGCCGCGTTCGCGCTCCCGAAGGCCGATCTGCCCGGTCGGTACGACGTCTCGTTCAGCGGTCTCAAGACCGCGGTGCTGCGCCTCGTCCGATCGCTCGAGGCGAAGGGCCCGCTTCCGGTGCCCGACCTCGCGGCTTCGTTCCAGCGCACGGTCAACGAGATCCTCGCCGAGCGCGTCGCGCGTGCCGCGGCCGAGACGCCCGTCCGGACCGTGATGCTCGGCGGCGGCGTTGCCGCCAATCTCGCGCTGCGCGAGCAGATCGCGCGCCGCATCTCGGTGCCGCTGCGCGTGCCACCGCCAAAGCTCTGCATCGACAACGGCGCGATGATCGGAGCCGCCGCGTTCTACCAGCTCCGCTACCGCGCCGGTGACGCGCACACCCAGGTGAGCTCGATCATGCCGCTCGCGCATTCGCATTGAGAGAGGCGCTGATCGCGGCGCTGGACGAGGCGCGCGCTCTGGCCGCGACACCGGCACCGGATATCGCAGCGGTCCCGCCGCTGATCCTCCGGATCCTGCAGGCCGCGAGCGACACGGCCGAGGTCACGGATGCCCTCCGGGGGGTCACGGCGTCGCGCGCTCTCCTGCGCGTGACGGATGCCGCCGCGGCGATCGAGTTCCAGGCGGGTGAGGGCCGGCTATCCGCGGAGGCGGCAGACGTGCGCGGCAAGGGTCCGAAGGTGGACGCGGCCGGGGCGACGTGGCTCGGCTTGCTCGGCGGGACGCTCAAGCCATGGCTCGCGTTCACACGCGGGCTGGTGGTGTGCCGTGCGGGTCTCACCGAGCTTCGCTGGATGCAGACCGTCGCGGAGCGGCTTCAGCGCGGGTATGAGGATGCGCGCCTAGCATCCGGCCAATGACCGAGACCGCGCCCAGGCCGGGCCCCGAGGATCTCGAGCGCGCCGGTGACACGAAGGCCAAGGTCCACCGGACCGAGACCAAGACCAAAACGCCCCCCGAGGCGAAGAGGCAGGGACCCACGCTGGACACGGTGCGAGCGGACGAGCGCGTGCGCGTGTACATCCGGCACGCCAACCAGCAGACGGGCGCGATCGGGTACACCGAGCACGGTGAGCGCCACGCGAGCACCTGCGCCGACGGCGCGCGCTTTATTTTGAGATCGCTGGGGCACGAAGCGAGACGCTGCGAGCTCGGCGCGATCGCCGCCTACCTCCACGACATCGGCAACGTGGTCACGCGCGAGAAGCACGGCCAGACGGGCGCGCTCCTCGCGAAGGACATCCTCCAGGACCTCGAGTTCGGCCACGAGGAGATCGCGGTGATCATGGGCGCCATCGCCAACCACGAGGAGGAGGAGGGGGGCACGGCGGTGAGCGCCGTGTCCGCTGCGGTGATCCTGGCCGACAAGAGCGACGTGCACCGCAGCCGCGTGCGCAATCCGAAGACGACCACCTTCGATATCCACGACCGCGTCAACTTCGCGGCGACGTCGGCCGAGATCAAGGTGAGCCGCAAGGATAAGGTCATCACGCTCGAGCTCACCATCGACACCGAGGTCGCTCCGCTCATGGAGTACTTCGAGATCTTCCTGTCGCGCATGATCCTCTGCCGGCGCGCCGCCGAGTTCCTGCACTGCGCCTTCGCGCTCGTGATCAACGGGACGAGGCTCCTCTAGTGCCGCAGCGACGGCGTGGCTCCCGCGTGCGCGAGGCGGTGGCCGCGGGAGGCGTGGTCATCCGCCGAGGCGAGCGTGGCCCCGAGGTCGTCCTGGCCGGGCGCGAGGGCATGTGGGTGCTGCCAAAGGGCACGCCAGACGCGGACGAGCGCATCGAGGAGACCGCCACTCGCGAGGTGCGTGAGGAGACCGGCCTCGACGTTCGCATCGTGCGGCCCATCGGCCAGATCGAGTACTGGTTCGCGCTCCCGCGGAAGCGGGTTCACAAGATCGTCCACTTCTATCTGATGGAGGCCCTCGGCGGCGACACCTCGCAGCACGACCACGAGTACGACGAGGTCCGCTGGGTGTCCGTGGACGAGGCCCGCCGGATGCTGACCTTCGACACCTACCGCGAGATGCTGGAGCGCGCGCTGGTGGCCGAGGCTGCATGAGCACCGACACGCTCCTGCGGACGCCGCTTCACGGCGAGCACGTCGCACTCGGCGCGAAGCTGGTCCCGTTCGCGGGGTGGGAGATGCCCATCCATTACCCGACCGGGATCGTCACGGAGCACCGTGCGGTCCGCGGCGTGGCCGGGCTCTTCGACCTCTCGCACATGGGCGAGGTCTTCCTCCGCGGCAAGGGCGCTGGTGCCGCGGCCGATCGCCTCGTCTCGAGCGACATCTCGGGGCTCGCCGTCGGGCAGGCGCGCTACGGGCTCCTGTGCAACGAGCGGGGCACGATCGTGGACGACGTCATCGTCTACCGCATCGAGGCCGAGACCTACATGATCGTCATCAACGCCTCGAACGTCGCGAAGGACGTCGAGCACATGAAGCGCTACATGCCGGCTGACGTGACCTTCGAGGACGCGTCCCTGGACACCGCTCTCATCGCGATCCAAGGGCCAAGGGCGTCCGTGGTCCTCGCGTCGGTCACGGACCTCGAGGTGAGGGAAGCCACGGTCGAGGATGTGGCGCCCTTCGGCGTGTCCTCGGCGCGGGTGGCGGGGACGCGCGCGACCGTGGCCCGCACCGGGTACACGGGCGAGGACGGGTTCGAGGTCTTCGTGCCGTGGGAGCGGGCGACCGGCGTGTGGTCGCGGATGCTGGCGGCCGGCGCCTCCATCGGTCTTGTGCCCATCGGCCTCGGCGCGCGCGACACGCTCCGGCTCGAGGCGCGCTTCTCGCTCTACGGGAACGAGATCGACGAGACCACGGATCCGATCGAGGCCGGCCTCGGGTGGACGTGCAAGCTGGACAAGGACTTCGTCGGCCGCGATGCCATCGCGCTGGCGAAGGAGCAGGGGCCCAAGCGGCGCATCGCGGGCCTTGTCGTCGACGGCGGGGTCGCGCGCCACGGCCACCCGGTGGTCCACGACGGCGCCGAGGTGGGCACCGTCACGAGCGGGACCTTCGGGCCGACGGTCCAGAAGAACATCGCGCTCGCGTATGTACCCGTGGCCCTCGCGAAGGCCGGCACGGCGCTCGCGGTCCGCATCCGGGACCGGGACGTCCCCGCTACCGTTATCAAGCTGCCGTTCTATTCACGCAGCAGGGTGGAGGGCGCGAGCACATGAGCGTTCCCGATGACCTCAGGTACTCCAAGGAACACGAGTGGGTGCGTCTCGACGGAGACGTGGCCACCATCGGCATCACGCACTTCGCGCAGGACCAACTCGGCGACGTCGTCTTCGTCGAGCTCCCGGGACCGGGCTCCACGGTGCGCCAGTTCGCGAGCCTCGGGGTCGTCGAGTCCGTGAAGGCCGCTTCCGACGTCTACGCGCCCGTCTCGGGTGAGGTGGTCGAGCGCAACGTGAAGGTCATCGAGAGCCCCGAGCTCGTGAACAGCTCGCCGTTCGGGGATGGCTGGCTTGTGAAGGTGAAGCTCGCCGACAAGGCCGAGCTCACGAAGCTCCTCTCGCCCGGGGACTACCGCTCGCACATCGGCGAGTCCGCTCCTTCCGGCGGGGACTGACCTGGGCGCCAACCCCTACTCGCCGCACACCGAGGAGGACCGCCGCGCCATGCTCGCGGCGATCGGCGTCTCGAGCGTCGACGATCTTCTGACCGCGGTACCCGCGGACGCCCGCCGCCCGACGCTGGGTCTGCCGCCCGGAATGTCCGAGGCCGAGGTGCAGGCGCATCTCACGGAGCTCGCGGCGAAGAACAGGCCCGCGAGCGCGGGACCGTTCTTCATCGGTGGCCCGGTCCAGCGCCGCTACATCCCGGCCGCGGTGCCCGTGCTCGCGCTGCGTGGCGAGTTCCTCACCGCGTACACGCCGTATCAGCCCGAGGTGAGCCAGGGCACGCTGCAGGCGGTCTTCGAGTACCAGTCGCTGATGGCCGAGCTGCTGCGCATGGACGTCGTGAACTCATCCATGTACGAGGGATCGACGGCCATGGCCGAGGCCGCGTTCATGGCCGTCCGGGTGACCGGGCGAAGGAAGGTCGTGGTCGCGACCGACGTCTTCTCGCAGTACCGCCAGACGCTGGTGACGTACGCGCAAGGCCCCGGCCTCGAGGTCGTGCAGGTGAACGCGCAGGAGCTCGCGGCGGCCGCCGAGGGCGCGGCCTGCGTGATCGTGCAGTACCCGAACGCATTCGGCGGTCTCATCGACGTCCGCGGGACGTCCGATCTCGCCCACGCGGCGGGTGCGCTCTGCGTGGTGGTGACCGAGCCTCACGCCTGCGCTCTGCTCGAGCCCCCGGGGACGCTTGGCGCCGACATCGTCGTAGGGGAGGGGCAGCCTCTCGGGATCCCGATGTCCTTCGGTGGTCCCCACCTCGGGATCATCGCCTGCCGCGAGCCGCTCGTGCGTCAGATGCCCGGGCGGATCGTGGGTCAGACGACGGATGTCAATGGCACGCGCGGCTTCGTGAACACGCTTCAGACGCGCGAGCAGCACATCCGCCGAGAGAAGGC
>CAZTAI010000088.1:0-1094 GCA_964611555.1 uncultured Chloroflexota bacterium
CGGGCAGCAGCAGCGCCTCTGCATCGCGCGGGCCCTCGCCACCGATCCGGCCGTCCTGCTGATGGACGAGCCCGCCTCGGCCCTCGACCCGATCTCGACCTACCGCATCGAGGAGCTCGTGCGCGAGCTCTCGCGTGAGGTCACCATCGTCATCGTGACCCACAACATGCAGCAGGCCTCGCGCGTCAGCGAGTGGACCGCGTTCCTGCTCGCCGGCGAGGACGGCATCGGACACCTCGTGGAGTTCGGCAAGACCGACCAGCTGTTCACGAACCCGCGAGACGAGCGGACCGAGGCGTACATCACGGGGCGCTTCGGATGACCGCCGACGCGCGCCGGACGATCAGCTCGCGCGCCACCCTCGACGAGGGACTGGCTGAGCTTCAGCGCGACCTGCGATCGCTCGCGAGCCTCGTGTCGGTCGCGATCGAGCGGAGCATCGACGCGCTCCGCCGTCTCGACCGCGATCTCGCGGAGCAGGTGATCACGGACGACAAGCCGATCAACGAGCTGCGCTTCTCGATCGAGGATCGCGCCGTGCACCTGATCGCGACGCAGCAGCCGATCGCCGGCGACCTTCGACTGATCATCGCGGTGCTCCAGGTCGCGCCTGAGCTCGAGCGCATGGCTGACTACTGCGTCGGCATCGCGAAGATCGTCCTTCTTCACGAGGAGCGCGGGCTCCTCAAGCCGCTTGTGGACATCCCGCGCATGGCCGGGCTGGTGCAGGAGATGCTGACGGCCGCCATCGACGCCTTCATCGTGCGTGATGCCGTCGCCGCCGAGGCCGTCGCGGCACGGGACGACGAGGTCGACCGGCTCTACGACCAGGTCTACCGCGAGCTGCTGACGTTCATGCTCAACGACCCTCGGACGATCGACCGCGCGACATGGCTCATCTGGGTCGCGCACAATCTCGAGAGGATCGGTGACCGCGTGCAGAACATCTGCGAGCGCACCGTCTTCGAGGTGACCGGGAACATGAAGGAACTCACCAGGGGTCACCTCTAGCTTTTCGCGCGGTCGGCGGGGGCCTCGGCTTCCGCCTTCGGCCTCCGCTTCGCCGCGCACGCTCCGCTGCTAGCGGTCTCGCT
>CAZTAI010000088.1:1194-7600 GCA_964611555.1 uncultured Chloroflexota bacterium
CGGCAAAGCCGGATCCTCGCTCGTATCTTTACTCCATGAGACCGATCGAGACAGGCGACATCGACACATCCGTCGCGCCTTCAGAGGACTTCTTCCGCTACGCCAACGGGAAGTGGCTGGCGCGGACCGAGATCCCACCGTCCGAGCCTGTCTGGGGCGGCTTCAACGAGGTCATCGAGCGCAACCGCGACGTCCTCCGCGGCATCGCGGACGACGCCGCGAAGTCCGGCGCGCCGAAGGGCACCGTCGTGCAGAAGGTGGGCGATTACTGGTCAAGCGGCATGGACGAGGCGGCCATCGAGGCGGCGGCTACGAAGCCGATCGTGCCGATCCTCGCCGAGATCGCGGCGCTTGCCGATCGTGCCGCCCTGCCGAAGCTGCTGGCGTCGCTGCACCTGCGGCGCCTCTACGTGTTCCACATCGCCCGAGTGGACCAGGATCCCGGCGACAGCACGCGGTACCTGGCCTGGCTGCAGCAGGGCGGTCTCGGGATGCCGGACCGCGACTACTACCTGAAGGACGACGAGAAGAGCGCCCAGATCCGCCAGGAGTACGTGGCTCACGTCACGCGCATGCTCGGCCTGCTGGGCGACGAGACCGAGCGAGCTGGATACGCGGCCGCGACGATCCTCACCATCGAGACGCGCCTGGCGCGGGCGTCGATGACCCGCGTCGACCAGCGCGACCCGCACCGTGTCTACAACCGCATGACGGTCGCCGACCTCACCAAGCGCGCTGCCTGGGACTGGGCGGCCTACTTCGACGCGCTCGGCGCGCGCGCCGGGGACGTCAACGTCCGGCAGCCTGACTTCTTCGCGGAGCTCGCGCGGACGCTGGCGGACACGCCACTCGAGCAGCTGCGCACCTACCTGCGCTGGCACCTGGTCCGGTCGATGGCCTCGTCGCTGCCGGCCGCCTTCGACCAGGAGTCGTTCCGCTTCAACAGCGGCGTGCTGCAGGGTGTCAAGGAGCAGCGGCCACGTTGGAAGCGCGTCCTCGACTCGATGGACGGCCACATCGGCGAGGAGCTCGGTCAGCTCTACGTCGAGAAGGCCTTCCCGCCCGAAGCGAAGAAGCGGGTGCTCGAGCTGGTCGAGGACCTCCGCACCGCGCTGGCGGAGCGGATCCGATCACTCGAGTGGATGGGCGAGACCACGAAGGAGCAGGCGCTACGGAAGCTGAACGCGTTCGCGGTGAAGATGGGCTACCCGGACAAGTGGCGGGATCACACGCCGCTGGAGATCGAGCGCTCGTCCTACGCCGCGAACGTCCTGCGCGCGAATGAGTGGCAGATGCGGCGCGATCTGGACAAGCTCGGTCAGCCCGTCGACCGCACCGAGTGGCGCATGAGCCCGCCGACGGTGAACGCCTACTACAACCCGCTGATGAACGAGATCGTCTTCCCGGCCGGGATCCTTCAGCCACCGTTCTTCTTCCAGGACGCCGACGACGCCGTGAACTACGGCGCCATCGGCATGGTCATCGGGCACGAGATGAGCCATGGGTTCGACGACTCGGGGAGCAAGTACGACGCGGACGGCAATCTGAAGGAGTGGTGGCAGCCCGAGGACCGCAGGGCGTACGAGGCTCGGACCGATCTGATCGTGAAGCAGTTCGAGGCGTACGAGCCGCTGGCCGGCCTGCGCATCAACGGCAAGCTCACGCTCGGCGAGAACATCGGCGACCTCGGCGGCATCAAGATCGCCTGGGCCGCGTTCCAGCGCGCGCTCGAGCGCCGCGGGCGCCCTCCGAAGATCGACGGGTTCACACCCGAGCAGCGCTTCTTCCTGGGACTCGCGCAGGCGTGGCGTGGAAAGCAGCGTGACGAGGCCCTTCGTCTTCGCCTGACGATCGACCCTCACTCGCCCGGTCACTACCGCGTGATCGGGCCCCTCTCGAACATGCCCGAGTTCCATCAGGCCTTCGGCATCGCCGGCGAGAGCCCCATGCGCCGTCCCGACGAGGTGCGACCGACGATCTGGTGAGCCCCTGCGCCGATCGATGTTGCGTGGTCGCGAAAGCAGTCGCGACGTTGCTCTTAGGAGGCATCATCTCGTCACACGGGCGCTCCGGGGGCAGCACGACCCGTGAGCTGAGAGAGGGAGCGGGATGGAGCCACGCGTCGGCTTCAATTGCGTCGCGCCCGCCCACAAGGTCGGAGATGGCGGACCTGACAAGTTGACGGTCCACCAGGGCCAGTGGGCCTACTGCTCGTTCGACGCACGCGCGGACGGTCACGAGTGGCGCGCCACCGAAGGCGCGACGCTGACGACGCTTCGCGCGTCGACACTCGCGCGAGGCAAGGAGAACGTCGAAGGAGGCGGCGCGGCGTGAGCAGCGCCTACGGCGCGCACGGCGGCACCGGCCGGCGCCCCCGCGTCCTGGTGGTAGATGACGACGAAGCGATGTGCGAGCTGCTGCGCCAGGCCCTGAGCGATCAGGGCTACGCGGTCGCGACCGTGCCCCACGGCGCGGCCGCCCTCGAGCTCGTGAAGCACCACCAGCCAGCCGTGATCCTCGTCGATCTGCGGATGCCGATCATGGACGGCTGGGCCTTCGTGGAGCAGTACCGGCGGATGGCCGATCCGCCAGCCTCGATCGTCCTCCTCAGCGCGGTCAAGGATCTCGAGGCCACAGCCAAGCGTCTAGGCGCCGAGGCCTACGTGCGCAAGCCTTTCCAGATCGAGGAGCTGGCCGCCGCGGTCCAGCGCTGCCTCGCGTCGACCTAGGACCTCGCTAGCGGAGCCATTTCCGGTACGCGTCGAGCGAGTGCGGCTTGCCGCGGAACTCCTCGACCAGATCGAGCGCGGGCCGCAGGCCGCCCTGACTCAGCAGGATGTCGCGATAGCGCCTGGCCTGGCCGATGTCCATGAGATCGGCCCCGAAGCCTTCCGACAGATCCTCCGCCACGGTCTTGCTCTTGGTGTACGTCGCGTACATCGCGGCGTAGCCCGGCAGGTGCGTCCAGCTCGACTGGTAGATCGCCTCCGGCTCGATCGTGGTCGGGGACCACCGCTCCGCGACGTCCCTCCAGATGGCCGTGGTGTCCAGGTCGCGCGGATCCCGGTCGTGGTACTCGAGCGACACCATCGACAGGAATACCTGACGCTGCGTCTGCACGCCGCGGCCGAGATCGCGGGCGGCGCGCAGCAGCTCCACCATGCGCTCGGGGATCGGCTCGCCGGTCTCGACATGCAGCGCGAACCGCCGAAGCACGTCGTGATCGAAGATCCACTGCTCGAGGAACTGCGACGGCGCCTCGATGAAGTCGAATTCGGTCGGCCGCGCGAGGCGCGCCCAGGGCACAAGTCCTCGCATGATGCTGTGCACGAGGTGGCCGAACTCGTGGAAGTAGGTGACCACCTCGCGGTGCTCCATCAGCGCCGGGCCCGCGGCCGCGCGGGGATCCGGGAAGTTGCACACCAGCACCGAATGCGTGTCCTGCTTTCCTGCGGCTCCCGGCCGGTAGCCGAAGTTCGCCGCGTGCTTGTACTTGTTGGGGCGTGGGTGCATGTCGAGCGAGATACGGCCGCCCGGCGTCCCATCTACGGCGACGTCGAAGGTCTCGACCGATGGATGCCATGCGGGGTCCGACGATCGCGTGAATTCGAGCCCGAAGAGCTCGCTGCTCAGGTCGAGGATCGCCTGGCGCACGCGGCCGTACTCGAGGTAGGGACGCACCTCGCGCGCGTCGAAGCCGATCTCGGCCTCCCGGACCTTCTCCTGCAGATACGAGAGCTCCCACTCGTAGACGCTGGTCGCCGTCGGATCGGAGCGGCGCTTCTGGGCCAGCATCTGACCCATCTCGCGCTTCCCGCGCTCGCGGGCGACCTCAGCGACCTCCTCCAGGAACCGCCGAATGCCCGCGGCCGATCCCATCATCGACTCCTCGGCCTGCAGGTCGGCCCAGGTGGGGTAGCCCAGGAGGCGGGCCTGCTCGTGCTTGGCGCGGATCATCGCCTCCAGCACCTCGACGTTCCGTGGCGCGGCGCGGTTCGCGAACGCCAGGAACAGGTCGCGCCGCGCCTCGCTGTCGTCGGCGTAGGCGAGAAAAGGTATGTAGTCGGGGTAGTCCGTCGTCAAGCGCACGCGGCCGTTCGGTCCGGCGGGGTGCTGCCTGATGAAGTCCTCGGGCAGGCCGGCCAGGCGGTCCGCTGAGATCTCGATAGCGCGAACGTCATCGCGGATGTTCCGGAGGAACTCCTGGCCCAGCTTGGTGTTCTCCTCCCGGAGGCTCGTCACGCGCGACTTCGCTGCCTCATCGAGCTCGACGCCGCTACGGCGCATCGTGCGGCGCACCACGTCTATCAGGCGGAGCTCATGCGCATCGGACGTATCGATCCGGCCGAGGGCGTCGTAGAGCGGCCGGCTCTGCTGCACCTGCGTGGTGATGCGCGTCACTTCGATGGCCAGGTCCTCCGCGGTCCGTCGCACCTCGGGATCCGGGTGGACCTCCTTCATCAGGCTGCACTCGGCGCCCACCGTCTCTACCCGCAGCCACGCCTCGTCATAGGGCTCGAGCACGCTTGCCCGATCGGAGCGATCGGCACGCTCGATCCGCGCGAGCATCGCGGCGGCTTCGTCGAGAGCGCGCCGGGAGCGGGTCGCAAGGTCGAGCGCGGGTGAGGTCACCTCGGTGCTCATGGGATGGTGCGAGGGTATCGCAGAGTTGGACTATTCGATCGCGATGACCTTCTCGTCCGCAACGGTGAAGACCCACCACTGCTCGTCGCCGGTGCCATCGATCGTGACGTACGCGTAGAACTCGCCCTCGGCGTTCTCGCCGCCCCCCAGGAACCGCGTGTCCGCGCAGGACCACTCGCGGGAGGCGAACGCCTCCGGGATCTGATCGGCCTGAGCGTCGAGTGGAGGGCCGATGCGTGACACGACGTGTTCGGCGTCCGCCCCGCAGAACGCGGTCGCGAAGTCGCCGATCCATGCCGGCGCCGACTGTGACCCCGCCACCGCCCCGGCGACGACCGGACCCTGGACGATCCGAGTGGCCCCCAGCTCCCGGTAGGCGAGCGCGCCCCACGCGAACGCGAGGAAGAGCGCGGCCGTTAGGCCGAGTGGACCCTTCCAGCTGCGCCTGTCGCGTCTTTCGTCCACGGGCGGCACCGATCGCAACCTCCGTGCCACCCGAGCCCGACGACCGCTCGCTGACCCGCCCGCGCCTCACGCCTCACAATGACCATGTGAGAAGCAAGAGCGTGGGTCCACGGTGACCACGCTGCGCCACCCCGACCACGCGCTCCTCGCGCAGGTCCAGCCGGCCGTCGAGAAGCTGCTGGAGCGCCACATCAGCGTGGCCAAGGAGTGGTTCCCGCACGACTACATCCCGTACAGCCTCGGTCGTGACTACGACAAGGAGCCCTGGACCCCCGATCAGCCGCGTCTGACCGGTGTCGCGCAGACCGCGTTCGAGGTGAACCTGCTCACCGAGGACAACCTGCCCGCCTACCACAAGCTCATCGCCTCGATGTTCCACGAGGGTGACGGAGCCTGGAAGGAGTGGGTGAACCGCTGGACCGCAGAGGAGGGGCGCCACGCCATCGTCATCCGCGACTACCTCGTGGTCACGCGGAACATCGACCCGGTCGCGCTCGAGCGCGGCCGGATGGCGAACGTCATCCAGGGCTACGACCATCCCGTAGGGGTCGTCCGGGGCCTGGCCTACACCTCGTTCCAGGAGCTGGCGACCCGCGTGTCGCATCTGAACACCGGCAGGTACTCGACCGATCCCGTCGCGGACAAGATCATGACCCGTGTCGCGACGGACGAGAACCTACACATGGTCTTCTACCGCGGGGCGATGGAGGCCATCTTCGAGGTCGACCCCAACGCCGCGATGAAGGCGGTCACCGACGAGGTGCTGACGTTCCAGATGCCGGGCGCGGGGATCAGCGGCTTCGTCCGCAAGGCCGCGGTGATAGCCGATGCCGGCATCTACGATCTGCGCATCCACCACGACGACATCCTCTGGCCGCTGCTCCGGTACTGGAAGGTCTTCGAGCGCACGGACCTGGACTCAGAGGGTGAGCAGGCGCGCGAGCGTCTCGCCCGGTTCCTGGACAAGCTCGACTCGTCCGCGAAGAAGTACGAGGAGCGTCGCGCCGCTCGCCGCGAGCGCACCAGCAGCGCGGCCGACTAAATGGCGCCGCGCGCCGACATTCGGAACGTCGCGATCATCGCGCACGTGGACCACGGCAAGACGACCCTCGTGGACGGAATGCTCCGGCAGAGCCGGATCTTCCGCGAGAACGAGCAGCTGACCGATCGGGTCATGGACTCGAACGCGCTCGAGCGGGAGCGCGGGATCACGATCCTCGCGAAGAACACCTCGATCGTCTACCGCGGGGTGAAGATCAACATCGTCGATACGCCGGGCCACGCCGACTTCGGCGGT
>CAZTAI010000089.1:0-7471 GCA_964611555.1 uncultured Chloroflexota bacterium
GCCGGGCGATGACATCCGCAGCATCGACTGGAACGTCACCGCCCGCATGGGCACACCCTTCATCAAGAAGTTCCGCGAGGAGCGGGCGCTCAACGTGTACCTGGCTGTGGACGTGTCGGCGTCATCGTGGTTCGGGACCGTCCGCCAGAGCAAGCGAGAGCTGGCCGCCGACGTCGGCGCGCTCTTGGCGCTCGCGGCGATGCGCAGCTACGACCGCGTCTCGCTCCTGCTCTTCTCCGACAGCGTCAGGGACTTCATCCCGCCGCGCATCGGCCGCGACCACGTACTGACGGTCATCCGGCAGCTCCTCTACGCCGAGTCGCAGCGCACGCGGACGGACATCGGACAGGCCGCGCACTTCCTCGGGAACATCGCGAAGAAGCGGGGCGTCGTCCTCTTCTTGTCCGACTTCCTGGACGCGGGCTTCGAGGCGCCTCTGCGCACGCTCGCTCACAAGCACGATGTCATCGCTCTCGTTCTGAACGACCCGCGGGAGCTCGAGCTGCCCGACGTCGGCGTTCTCGCGCTCGAGGACGCAGAGACGGGTGAGGTCCGCGAGATCGACACGTCGGACAGGCGGCTGCGTGTCGCCTACGCGGACGGCGCGCGCGAGCGCCGCGTCGAACGCCGCCGGACCCTCGCACGTATGGGCATAGACAGCGTGGAGCTCTTCACCGACCGGCCCTACGTCCCGCCGCTCATGGCCCTCTTCCGCACGCGCACGCGGAGGAGCTGATGCGCGCCGCCGTCCTCGCCCTGGCCGCGTTGCTGGCGTTCGCCGCGCCCGCTGCCGCGCAGGAGGGCCCGGTCACGGTCCGCTCCACGATCGACCGCGCGCAGATCACGATCGGCGACCAGATCGTCCTCACCATCGTCGTGGATCTGGCACCCGGCTACGACCTCATCGATCCCGGAGTGCCGCGGCAGATCGGCGACTTCGAGGTCGTGGACACGCTCACCGTGCTTCAGACCAGGGACCCAGCCGGTGGCACACGGGTTCAGCTGCGCTTCCTCGTGACCTCCTTCGACCTCGGACCGAAGGTCCTGCCGATCATCGCCGTCGGCTACCGCGGCCCGGATGGCCAGCCGGGTGAAGCGCGAACGTCCAGCCAGCTCCTCATCGAGGTCCTGAGCGTGATCAGGCCGGGGGAGGACACCTCCGACATCAAGCCACTCAAGCCGCCATTGCCGCTTCCAGGCAGCACTCTCGCGTTCCTCGAGCGGTGGGCGCCTGTGGCCGCCTTGTCCGTCGCGATCATCCTCGCGGCAGTGCTCGCGCTCCGCCTGCGTCGGCACCGCGAGGTCGTCTCGCTCGAGCCGGGCCACGGGCCCGCACGCCGCGCGCTGGACGAGCTCGAGAGCCTGGTGGTGCAGGGGCTTCCGGAACAGGGACGTACGCGCGAGCACTACGAGATCCTCGCCGCGACCCTCCGCCGCTATGCGGCCGACCGCTTCGGGGTCGCGGCCGATGCGCGCACCGCCCGGGAGCTCCGCCGCGAGCTCGAGCGCAGCGCCGCCGACCGAGCGCAGGTGCAGGTGATATCCGATGCTCTTCACGACGCCGAGTCGGTCCGCTACGAAGAGCAGGTCGTCTATCCGGCGCGCGCGCAGAAGACCATGCGCGACCTGCTCGAGGTCATGCGCCGGTCGGTCGCGACCGAGGAATACGAGCTCATCGAGTCCGGAGCGATCGCATGACGCTCGACCTCTTCGGACCAACGGTGCGGTTCGCCGACCCGGAGCTACTGCTCCTGCTGGCGGTGCTGCCCGCGGTGGTCTGGCTGCGGATCCGGCGCGAGCGTCGTCACGGCGGCGCCGTGCTGTTCTCGTCGCTATCGCTGCTGCCCGCGGGCGGCCGCTCCTGGCGCGAGCGCTTGCGGCCGCTTCTCTTCGCGCTTCGCATCGCGGCCCTGGTCCTGATGGTCGTCGCGCTCGCGCGGCCGCAGGCCGTGCGGGCATCGGAGATCGCCGCGGAGGGCCTCGACATCGCGGTGATCCTCGACCTATCGGGGTCCATGGAGGAGAGCGGCTTCAGCGGCGGCCGCAAGGTCGACGCCGCCAAGACGGTCGTTCACGACTTCATCGGCGGCCTCGTCAGCGACCGGGCCGCGCTCGTCGTGTTCGCGGGTGAGGCGATGATCATGGCGCCGCTGACGCTCGACCACGACGCGCTGCAGCGCGTGGTGGCGCCGCTCGACACCGGACGCTTCGTCGGAGGGGGCACCGCCATCGGCACCGGTCTCGCGATGGGGCTCAACGTGCTTCGCGAGTCCACGGCGAAGTCGCGCGTGGCGATCGTGCTCACCGACGGCCAGAACAACAGCGGGCAGATCACGCCCCAGGACGCCGCCAACGCGGCGAAGCTGCTCGGCGTCCGCGTGTACACGATCGGCATGATCCGCGAGCAGGAACGACGGACCGGGAACATCCCCGTCGACGAGGCCAACCTGCGCGCCATCGCCGAGATCAACGGCGGGCAGTACTTCCCGGCGTTCGACCAGCAGGCCCTCGCCAAGATCTACGCGGACATCGCCACGCTGGAGCGCTCGCGCATCGGCGTGCGCACCGAGTTCGCCGCGTACGAGGACGTGATGCTCCCGCTCCTGCTCGCCGGAACGCTGCTCCTTCTCTTCGAGGTCCTGTTCGGCCTGACGCTGTTCCGGAGGAGCCCGTGAGCTCGCTCGTCGGGATCGTCCGGCCCGAGGCGCTGCCCTTGCTCGGGCTCGTCGCGGTGCTCGCGCTGATCGGACTGTGGGCGGAGATCCGCCGGCGGCGTGCTCTGACCGAGTTCGCCGGGCGTGGATCCGAGATGGCGTCGATAAGCGAGGCGCGCCGGCGCCTGAAGCTGGTGCTCGTACTGGCCGCGCTCGCGGCGGCGGTGATCGGACTTGCCGGCCCCTACGTCGATGTGGTCGAGCGCGAGGTGGTGCAGAGCGGGATCGACGTGGTCGTCGCCGTTGACGTCTCCCAGAGCATGGCCGTGCGTGACGTAGCGCCCGACCGCCTCCGGGCCGCGAAGGACTTCATCCACCGCCTCGGGGATGAGCTGACACAAAGTCGAGTCTCCCTGGTGCTCTTCGCGGGTGTGGCCATCCAGCGCTATCCGTTCACCGCGGATCCGGCCGTGCTAGGCGAGGCCCTGGAGAGCATCGGAGGTGGCTTCAAACCGCAGCAGGGCGGGTCGTCGCTGGCCGTCGGGGTCGAAGCCGCCCTCGGCGCGTTCGCGCCGGAGGCGCGGGAGAGCCAGCGAAGCAAGGCCATCGTCCTCATCGGAGACGGCGAGGATCCGAGCGGCGTGGCCCCCGACATCGAAGCGCTGCGGGCGTCGAACACGCGCCTGTTCACGATCGGTGTCGGGACCACCGGAGGCGGTCCCGTCCCGTCCTACGACCGCTTCGGCCGCTTCAACGAATACCTGAAGCACGAGGATGGCCGCCAGATCATCAGCCGCCTCGACGAAGGCACGCTCCGCACGCTCGCCGAAGGCACCGGCGGGCAGTACTTCCGCCTGGAGAGCGGCATCGGCACGGTGAACTCGGTCGTCACCGAGCTCCGTCGCCTCGACGCGACCCAGCTCGAGGGTACCGGGGGCAGCGCCATCCCAGATGACCGCTACCAGATCTTCCTCGCGCTGGCGGTCGCGGCGCTCGTCATCGAAGAGCTCATCAGCGACCGGCGCCGCATGCCGCGGCCGCGTTCGCTCCGCGCCCCGCGCGTGCATCAGCGCTTCCGCATTCCGCGGCCGGCACTCGGGCGGGGCCACCTGCTCGCGCTCCTCGCGGCATCCGCGCTGGCGCTATCAGCGTGCTCCGAGGTCGCCGCGAACGAGGCGGATCGCATGTACCTCGCGGGGGACCACACGGGCGCGCTCGCTCGGTACCGGCAGCTCATCGCACAGGAACCCGAGATCGTCGAGCTGCGCGTCAACGCCGGCAACGCGCTTCATCAGCTCGGACAGCACGCGGAAGCGAACGAGGAGTACGGGTACGCCTCGCGCGAGGGGAGCTCCGGCATCGCCGCGGTCGCGTACTACCAGACCGGCAACACGCTCTTCCGAATGGGACAGCTCGAGGAGGCGCGCGAGGCATACAAAGACGCGCTCCGGCTCGACCCGGGCGATCGCGACGCGAAGTTCAACATCGAGGTCCTCGGCGGACTCCTGCGCGACATGAACGCCGAGCTCCGGCAGCAGGGCCAGTCGGACACGAACGCTCCAGGGAACGAGGGCGGCGAGCCGAACGAGCAGCAGGGGGCGCCAGGGCCGAGCTCCAGCGGCGCTCCCGGCGCCGGCCAGAGCCCCCGGCCGGGCGAAGGCGGCGAAGAAGGGGAGCCGGGCGAGCGGGGCCCCCAGGGCGAAGGTCCACCGGAGACGAGCAGCGGGGAGGCCGCTCCTTCGCTGTCGGACATCCTCGCCGACTTCCGCTCGACCCTCACGCCTGAGGAGGCGCTGCGACTGCTCGACGCGCTCCTCTCAGAGCAGCGCGGGATCGAGGTCCTCCTCGAAGGCGGCGAGCTGCCGCGAGGTGGGGCGGATCCCACCTACTAGCGCGCTCTGACCAGGTTGGATCGCGCGACATTTGGGATAATGGATGTACTCGCCGAGGTAGCTCAGTTGGTAGAGCACGACTCTGAAGAAGTCGGTGTCGCCGGTTCAAGTCCGGCTCTCGGCACAGCCGCTTGCTGAAAGGCGCTCGCACCTACGACGACATCCGGAGCGCTTTCTCCTGGCAGGTCCCCGATTACTACAACATGGCCTTTGACGCGTGCGACAAGTGGGCCGCGGAACCCGACCGACTTGCTCTGATCCACGAGCGCAGCGAGGGGGATGTCCGCCGCTACACGTTCGGCGAGATCAAGTCCCTGTCCGATCGGGCCGCGAGCCTGTTCCGATCGCGCGGGCTCGGCGTGGGGGACAGGATCGCCGTGCTCCTGGGGCAGGAGCCGGAGACGGCGGTCACGCACCTGGCGGCGTACAAGATCGGCGCGATCGCGGTCCCCCTGTTCACGCTCTTCGGCATCGACGCGCTGCGATACCGCCTCGCCGACTCCGGTGCGCGCATGCTCGTGACCGACGGCGCGGGCGCCGCGAAGGTCGCTCAGATCGAGTCGCTACCGGGACTCGAGTCGATCCTCACCATCGATGGCCGCGCGCCGGGGACGGACGACTTCCACGAGGCGCTAGCGAGCGCGGGGGACGCGGTCGTACCCGTCCGCACGCGAGCCGACGACCCGGCGCTCCTGATCTACACCTCGGGCACGACAGGTCCCCCCAAGGGCGCCCTGCACGCCCATCGGGTGCTCCTCGGACACCTGCCGGGCGTCGACCTCTCCCACAACATGCTGGGCCAGCCCGGCGACCTCCTCTGGACACCGGCGGACTGGGCGTGGATCGGTGGCCTCCTCGACGTGCTGCTTCCGGCCTGGCACCACGGCCTGCCGGTGGTCGCGCGCCGCTTCGAGAAGTTCAGCGCGGACGCCGCACTCGATCTCATGCAGCGGCATCGCGTGCGCAACGTGTTCCTTCCGCCTACCGCCCTCAAGGTGCTGCGCGCGGAGCGCGATGTCGCGACGCGCTGGCGGCTGGAGCTGCGCTCGGTGGCGAGCGGGGGCGAGACGCTGGGTGCCGAGCTGCTCGCGTGGGGGAGAGAGGCTTTCGGGCTCTCGATCAACGAGTTCTACGGCCAGACGGAGTGCAACGTGGTCGTGTCGTCGTCGGAAGAGCTCTTCGATGCGAAGCCGGGCGCGATCGGCCGCGCGGTCCCAGGGCACGAGGTGCGCATCGTCGACGACGAGGGGCGCTTCGTCGGTGCAGGTGAGGTGGGGAACATCGCCATCCGGCGCCCGGACCCCGTGATGTTCCTCTCCTACTGGGGGAAGCCCGAAGCGACGCTCGAGAAGTTCATCGGGGACTGGCTCATCACGGGCGATCTCGGCTACATGGACGGCGACGGCTTCGTCACGTTCGTCGGACGCGCGGACGACGTGATCACGAGCTCCGGCTACCGCATCGGCCCGGGCCCGATCGAGGACTGCCTGATCGGCCATGTCGCCGTTCGGGCGGCCGCCGTCGTCGGTGCGCCCGACCCTGGGCGAACCGAGATCGTCAAGGCCTACGTGGTGCTGAACGACGGCTTCAAGCCGAGCGAGGATCTCACGGCGGAGCTACAGACCCGCGTGAAGACACGCGTGGGTGCGCACGAGTACCCGCGTCAGATCCGATACGTGGATGCGCTGCCACTGACCGCCACCGGCAAGATCATTCGGCGCGAGCTGCGCGACCGCCGCGACTGATCGCTTGGGCTAGTCTCGGGAGACCTATGAGCACGCGGACCGCGCGGATAGGCTCCGGCCTCTCGACCGTCACGCAGGGGAAGCTGGCCGTCGACACCGCGCTCGATCAAGCGTGGGCTGCGCTCGACGGCGCAAGCGCCGACCTGTTGGTGCTCTTCGTCGCACCTCAGTTCGAGGATGAGCTGACGCTGATCGTCGAGCACGTGAACGATCGCGCCGAGAACGCCGTGATCATCGGGTGCTCCGCCGGCGGAGTGATCGGCGGGCGCTCGGAGGTGGAGGACGCTCCGGCGATCGCCGTATGGGCGGCGTCGCTACCGGGCGCGACGGTCCTGCCGTTCCGTCTCACCTTCCACCAGGACGGCGAGCACGGGATCATCGACGGCTACGAGGACGTACCGGAGCAGGCCGATGGATCGGTCGTCGTGATGCTGAACGACCCCTATTCGTTCCCTGCGGACCTCTTCCTGTCGCATCTGAACGTGAACGCGCCGGGGATACCGGTGCTGGGAGGCCAGGCCTCGGGCGGGCTCGAGGCGGGCCGCAACTTCCTCGTCGCCGGCGGTGAGATCCTGCGTGACGGTGCGGTCGGCGTGGTGCTAAGCGGCGGGCCGGACATCTCGTGGCTCGTCTCGCAGGGCTGCCGGCCGATCGGGGAGACGTATGCCGTCACCCGCTCGGAGCGCAACGTGATCCTCGAGCTCGCGGGCCAGCCGGCGCTGCGGCGCCTCGAGGAGACCTATGCGGCGTCGAGCCCCCGCGACCAGCTGCTGATGCGCCGCGGGATGCACCTCGGCCAGGCCATGACCGAGCTGAAGCCGGAGCTCGGCCGCGGCGACTTCCTGATCCGCAACGTGATGGGCATCGACCCTGCGACGGGCGGGATCGCCATCAGTGACATGGTCGAGGTGGGGCAGACCGTCCAGTTCCAGGTGCGCGACGCTGCGTCCGCGCGCGAGGACCTGCGGCTCATGCTGGCCCGCGAGCGCGAGCGCGACCCTCGACCCGTGGTCGGTGGGCTGCTGTTCACGTGCAACGGGCGCGGCGAGGCGCTATTCGGGATGAAGGATCACGACATCGGCGCGGTGCACGGCGCGTTCGGGCCGGTCCCGGTCGCCGGCTTCTTCGCGAACGGGGAGCTTGGTCCCGTGGCCGGTCGCAACTTCGTGCACGGCTTCAC
>CAZTAI010000090.1:0-7461 GCA_964611555.1 uncultured Chloroflexota bacterium
GAGCACCGCCGGGTGCACCACCTCGTCGACCAGGCCAGCGCGCAGTGCGCGCTTTGCCGGGAGCTGCCGGGCGCTGAGGATGAGGTCGAGCGCGCGCGGGAGGCCCACGAGGCGCGGAAGACGCTGCGTGCCGCCCGCCGCGGGGATGAGACCGAGGCGGACCTCCGGCAGGCCGAGCTTCACGGAGGGCGCATCGGCGGCGACGCGGTGATCGCACGCCAGCGCGAGCTCGAGGCCTCCACCCAGGGCCGGCCCGCCGATCGCCGCGACCGTCGTGAACGGCAGCGCCTCGAGATCGTTCAGGACGCGCTGCAGCGTTCGGCTCGCGCCCTCGACGTCCTCGCGCGTCGCGCCGGCCAGCAGCGTGAGGTCGGCGCCGGCGACGAACTGGCCTGGCTTGCCGCTCTCGATGACCAGCCCGCGCGGGCGCGCTACCCGCGCCGCGGCGATGGCGGCGCCGAGCTCCTCCATGACGCGGAGGTCGATGGCGTTCACGGGATCGTCCGGCCGGTCGATGACGATGCGCGCGATCCCGTTCGCGTCGACCGGTACGTACCTGACCCGCTTATCGCGCTCGTGCAGCTCGCCTCGCGGCTCGCTGCCCTGCGCCGCCTCGCTCCGCTCGCTCGACTTCGTGGTCATGCCTGGATGTTCTCCAGGATGATGGCCGCGCCGTTCCCGCCCGCGGCGCAGGCGGTGGCGATGCCGTAGCGGATCCCGCGTCGCTTCATCTCGTTGGCGAGCGTCAGCACCAGCCGTGCGCCGGTAGCACCGAAGGGATGCCCGAGGGCGATCGAGCCACCCATGACGTTGATCTTCTCTTCCGGGATGCGGCCCGCGCCCTCCTGCTCCAGCACCCACAGCGTCGAGAGGACCTGAGCGGCGAAGGCCTCGTGCATCTCGAAGAGGCCGATGTCGTCGAGGGTCAGGCCGGCGCGGCGGAGCGCGATCGGCATCGCGTGCGCCGGCGCGATGAGGAGCTGACCCGCTGGATCGACGGCGGCGTACGCGTACGCGCGGATCAGGGCGAGTGGCTCCCGGCCGATCTCGCGTGCGCGCGCCTCGCTCGCGATGACCACGGTCGCGGCGCCGTCGGTGAGCGGGCTCGAGTTCCCCGCGGTGATCGTGCCGTGCCTGCGATCGAAGACCGGACGCAGCGTTCCCAGCTTCTCGGCCGTCGAGTCACGCCGCACGTGCGTGTCGGTCGTCACCGCGGTGCCTTCGCTGTACACGGCGCCGACCTCGCGGGGGATGCGACCGTCGTCCCAGCCCGCCGCGGCCAGAGTATGGCTCCGCAGCGCCCACGCATCCTGGTCCTCGCGACTGATGCCATTGATCGCGGCCATCCGCTCCGCGGACTCGCCCATGGTCAGGCCGGTCGAGGCCTCAAGGATCCCCGGAGCGACAGGCGCGAGATCGGAAGCGCGAACGTCGGCGAGGCTGCGGATCTTCGAAGGCAGCGTCTTCGCCTGCGATGCGGCGACGAGCCCACGCGCGAGTCGCGGCGCGAGCGTCAGCGGGACGTTGGTGAGGGACTCGCTTCCGCCCGCGAGGACCACGTTGGCCGTGCCGCAGGCGATGTGGTCGGCTGCCGTCGTGATCGCGACGCACGCCGACGCGCAGGCGAGGCCGACCGTGAACGCGGGGATCTCCGCGGGCATCGACAGTGACAGGACGATCTCACGGGCGAGGTTGTGGTACGCGACCGGACGCGCGACGTTCCCGTAGATCACCTCGTCGACGTAACGGGGGTCCATCTCCGTGCGCGCAAGCGCCTCGGTCGTCGCGGCCCTGGCCAGGTCGAGCACGTCGAGATCGGCGAAGGCGGTACCCGCCTTCACGAAAGGCGTACGCGCTCCCCCCAGGATCGCCGCTCTCTGGATGTGCGGCATCCCGCTCGCAAGGGTAGCGCCCGAGTGATCGATCGATCGGCCGATCCGACCATCATCGGAGCCGCCCCTCGCACCGGCCAGGGCCGTTCGGCCCTCCCCACGCTAGGTCCCCGGGCGTACTCTCGGCCGACCGGAGTGATCGTCCCGCAATGGGGAGACGATGGCGATGACGCTCGATACGTCGGTCCGCGTGAAAGACCCGGCGCCGCTGGCGGAGCGACCGTGGACACGGCACTACGACCCGGGCGTCCCGGCCACGCTGCGCTACCCGGAGATCCCGCTGACGGCGTTCCTCCGCGAGACCGCCGCGCGGCATCCCGACGCGATCGCCACCATCTTCTTCAACAGGAAGCGCACGTATGCCTCTCTCTACGCCGACGTGCGCCGGTTCGCCGCCGGCCTTCAGCGGCTAGGCGTGCGGAAGGGCGACCGGGTCGCACTGATGCTCCCGAACTGCCCGCAGTTCCTGATCGCCTTCTGGGGCGCACTCGAGGCGGGAGCCACGGTGGTCCCGACGAATCCGCTCTACACGGCGCCGGAGGTCGAGCATCAGCTCGCCGACGCGCGTGCCGAGACGGTCGTCGTCCTCTCGCGTCTCTACCCGGTCGTGAAGCAGGCCCGCGCCGGCACCGCCCTCCGGAACGTCATCGTCACGAACATCAAGGAGGAGATGCCGCCGCTCCTGCGGCTGCTCTTCACCCTCGCGAAGGAGAAGAAGGACGGCCACCGGCAGCCGTTCCGCGGCGACCCCGGCGCCGTCGCCCTGCCCGAGCTCCTCTCCGGAGCGGGCGAGCCGACCCCGGTCGACGTGGCACCCGGCGACATCGCGGTCCTCCAGTACACGGGCGGGACGACGGGGATCCCGAAGGGCGCGATGCTCTCTCACCGCGCGCTCGTCGCGAACACGCTCCAGTGCCGCTCCTGGTTCACGAACCTCCAGGACGCGCGCGGGCGGATCATGACCGTGATGCCTCTCTTCCACGTCTACGGGCTGACGGTCGCGATGGGCGTCGCGGTGCAGTCGGCGGCGACCCTCATCCTCGAGCCGCAGTTCGACCTGAAGCACATCCTCGGCGACATCCAGCGCCACAAGCCTGACCTCTTCCCTGGCGCGCCCCGCATCTACAACGCGATCATCAACTCGCCGCTCGCGTCGAAGTACGACCTCCGCTCGATCCGCGCCTGCATCTCGGGGTCCGCGCCGCTGTTGATCGAGACCGCGCGCAAGTTCAGGGAAATGACCGGCGGTCATCTCGTCGAGGGCTACGGACTCACCGAGGCGGCGCCGGTCACGCACTGCAATCCTCTCTTCGGTGAGGGCAAGCAGAAGATCGGCTCGATCGGCGTGCCATTCCCGGACGTCGAGGCGAAGATCGTGGATCTCGAGACCGGCGAGAGGGATCTGCCGACCGGCGAGGTAGGAGAGCTCGTGCTCCGTGGGCCCCAGCTCATGGACGGCTATTACCGGCAGCCGGATGAGACCGTCGAGGTGCTCCGTGACGGGTGGCTCCACACCGGCGACATCGCCCGCGTGGACGAGGACGGCTACTTCTTCATCGTCGACCGTAAGAAGGAGATGATCATCGTCTCCGGATTCAACGTGTACCCGCGCGAGGTCGAAGAGGTCCTGGCGACCCATCCGGCCGTCCTGGAGAGCGCGGCGATCGGTGTCCCCCACCCGATCAAGGGTGAAGAGGTGAAGGCCTTCGTGGCACTGCGACCCGGCGCCAGGGCTACGGCGGAAGAGCTCGTCGCGCACTGCCGGGCGAGCCTCGCCCCATTCAAGGTGCCGAAGTCGGTCGAGTTCCGCGAGTCACTGCCGAAGACGCTCATCGGCAAGGTCCTGCGCCGCCAGCTGGCGGACGAGGACCGGGCCCGCCGAGGGACGACCGCGACCGTCTAGCACCGGCCAAACGCCTTGCCCTAGCTCGCACTCCGCGCGCCGGTCACCGCGGTCATCAGCAGGGCGATGGCCTCATTGACCGGCGCGTCCACGCCGAGACGGCGGCCCTCGCGCGCGACCGCGCCGTTGATGGCTTCGATCTCGGTCGGCTTGCCCGCCTCGAGGTCCTGGAGCATCGAGGACTTGTTGGCGCCGAGGCGCGTGGCGATGTCACGCCACGCCGCGACGGCTTCGTCCTCGCCCAGCACGACGCCCGCCGCGGTCGCCACGCGCGCCGTCTCGCGAGCCAGCTCGTCCGAGAGCGGACCGGCCGCCGCATGCGTGAGCAGCTCGCCGTTCGTCAGCCCGAAGATCGCCGTCGTGGGGTTCATCGCGGCGTTGACCGCAAGCTTGCGCCACACGGTCGGCCAGGCGTCGTCCACGACCGAGACCTGCATGCCTCCGTCGCCCAGATGCTGAGCGAGGCGCTCGAGACTGCCGCGCGCGTTCGGATCGCTTGGTCTGCCAAGCTCGACCCGGCCGGGGCCGGTCGCGAAGAGCGAGCCGTCCGGCAGCAGGCGCGCGCCGACGTAGATCGCACCGAGCGAGACGCGGTCCGCGCCGACCTTCTCGGCCAGGGTCTCGTAGTTCCCGAGGCCGTTCTGGACCGTGACCGCAACGCCACCCCGCGAGAGCACGCGCGCGGCGATGTCGGCGGCCCAGGCGGTGCCGAACGTCTTGGTGCAGACGACGGCCGCCTCGACCGGCCCCTCGCCGGATCGGAGCGGTGATCGGGTCCGGTCGATACGCACGAGCTCGACCCCCGTCCTCCCATCGAGCGCGCGCTCGACGACATGACCGATGGCGCCCATCCCGAGGATCGCTATCCGCACGCTCGGAGGCTAGCCGAGCCTTTGCGACCGGGAGGGGCGCTCACTCCAGCCGGCGGATCGAAGGAAAGAGGAACCCGCCCAGTGTGAACACGGTCGCGACCGCCCCGGCGATCAGGAAGAGCCCCGCCGGACCATAAGTCTGCACGAGGATCACCGCCACGACCGGCGCGATCGGACCCAGGAGCGTCCCGCCGAACCAGTCGACGCTGGTGACACGTCCGAGCATCCGACGGGGAACGTGCTTCTGGAGCGCGCTCTCCCACAGCACGCCAAAGCAGACGAAGCCAAAGCCGAGGAGCGCGCTCGCCATGATGGCGCCCGGCACGTTCGCGATCGCGCCATACAGGAAGAGCGCGACATTGCCGATGGTCGCGAACGAATACATCGCGATGCCCACACGCCGGATGCGCACCTGCGCCATGACCGCGGCTCCGACCGCCTCGCCCGCCCCGACGGCCGCGGTGATGATCCCGAAGGTGGTCGGACCCGCGCGAAGCACATCCGTGACGAGGAGCGGCAGCCCCACGGCGAACGCGCCGATGAACGCCGCGCTGACCAGCGACCAGCCGAAGATCGTCACCCAGAGCCACTGGACCGAGAACACGAACGCGAGCCCCTCGCGTATCTCCGCAAGGATCGATCTGCGCTCGGCGCCCTCGACCTGGCGGCCGACGGTGAGCGCGACGAGCCCCGCCGACGCGAAGAACGAGACCGCATCGAACGCGAACGCCGCCGCCGGGCTCGCGAACGCCACGAGGAGCCCGCCGATCACCGGACCGCCCACGCGCGCGGCCTGGCGCGAGAGCCCGCGTAGCGCGTTGCCGGGCACCAGGATCTCCTCCGGTACCAGCTCCGGGATGATCGCGCCGATCGCGGGGATGGCGAACGCGGTCGCGGCCCCGAAGTACGCCGCACCTAGGTACAGGTGCCACATCTCGAGCCGTCCCCCGTAGCCCAGGAGCGCGAGCACGGTCATGACCACGCCGCTCGCGACCTCCGTCGCCAGGATCACGGTGCGCCGCGGCAGCCGGTCGGCGACGACACCTCCGAGGAGCAGGAAGACGAGGCTCGAGACCATGAAGGTCGACGTGACGATGCCCAGCTCCACGGCGGATCCCCCGAGCTGGATGACCTGGAAGGGGAAGGCGACGTTCGAGACGAACGTCCCGAGCAGGGTGAGGGTCTGGCCCGCGAGGAGAAGGCGGAAGTCGCGGTGGCGGAGCGGCTCCGCGATGCGCGGGAGCTTCAAGCGGCCGCGAGCTCGTCGATCGTCTCGGGCAGCTTGGTGAGGTCTGGCAGGATCTTCGTCGGCTCAGCGCCACGGAGTGCCTCGATGCGCCGGGCGATCCACACGTTGCGGTAGCCCCACGCGGTCGTGGGCCGGATGTCGTGGTAGAGGCTCGCCGCGACGTGGATCGTGTTGTCCTTCCCCGCCCCGGTCCGCTCCTCGAACTGGCGCCAGTGGCCGCGTGCGGGCTTGTAGCTGCGCGCGTCCTCGGCCGTCACGATGAGATCGGGCTCCAGCCCCAGCTGCGCGATCGAAGTGGCGATCAGATCGCGGTCCACGTTCGAGAGGATCGCCAGCTTGTAGCCGCGGCGGCGCAGCTCGGCCAGGGTGCCCGGTACCTCGACGAACGGCCGCCACGACGGAAGCGATGCCGGCAGAGGCGATGCCGTCCCGTCGGGCAACGGGCGACCCTTCTCCTCGAGGATGCGACGGCCGGCGCGGTCGAGGATGTCGCGATAGCGGAGGTACTCGCCCTTCTCCACCTCGGCTTCGACCTCGATATACCTGATCGCCAGAGCGGCACGATCCTGACCCGGTGGCAGGAGCGGCAGCAGCGCGTCCGTGACCCCTCGCTCCCAGTCGATGAGGGTGCCGTAGCAGTCAAAGGTCACCCAGAGGACGGTCACGGTGACTGCTTCGCAGAGCGATCAAAGGTGATCCAGGCGACAGGCATGCTCGAACTCTAGAGAGCCGTCGCGGGTACGCTCATCGCAACGCGATCGGAAGGTGGAGATAGATGGCGGTGGTGACCTTCACACGACGGCACGTGGTGGACATGCTTCCCGAGTACCTGACCTACCGCTCCTCTGGCTTCGGCCCGGCCCGCGAGGGGCTCGCGCGGGAAGCCGGCGTGGAGAACGATCTGCTGACCTTGCTGATCCCCGCTCTGCTCCTCGCCGAAGGCGACGTTGTCCGTCGCGAGCGCTACGTCTGGCGGTCGCCGTACGCGATCAAGCGCGACCTCGACGACGGCTGGGCCAAGGCAGTGGCCGTTGGCTGGGCCGAGCCCGTCGATGGCGGCTGGCGCCTCAAGTCGCACGCGATGGCGCTGGCCGAGAGGCTCCAGCGAGGGCTTCGGGACCACCTGCGCGGCCTCCCGCTACCCGCCGACGCCGTGAAGCGCGCGGCGGACGCCCTCGAGCCGATCGCCGACCGCATCCCGCCAGGCTCGAAGCGCGCGGAGCTCGTCCACAAGCAGCGGCCCAAGGCAGACGAGCCGAAGGCGGACATCCTCGGTCTCAACCGCGCGGTCGCCGAGCTCTGGTACTTCCGCGACGACTGCCACGTCGGCGCGTGGCAGGACGCCGGCTACGAGGGTCCCGTGTTCGACGTCCTCTCGTACATGTGGCCGGGTCGGCCCGACATGGCGTTCACCAAGATGGCAGCCACGACATCCCTCGACGCCCTCGCCGAGGCTCTCAAGGCGCGTCAGGACTGGCCGGACGTGGAGCGCGCAGTCGCGACCCTCGTGGAGCGTGGCGACGTCATCCGCGACGGCGCGTCCGT
>CAZTAI010000091.1:0-1283 GCA_964611555.1 uncultured Chloroflexota bacterium
GCCGGGCTCCGCGGCACGCCGGCCGCGATCCTTGACGCCGTCGGCTACTCCGCCAGCAAGGCCGGAATCGTAGGCCTCACCCGCGATCTGGCCGTGAAGTGGGCTCCGCTCGGCATCCGCGTGAACGCGATCGCCCCCGGCTTCTTCCCAACCCGGATGACCCATGGCGTGCTGGCGCGGTCCGAGGCCGAACTCCTGGAGCGCATTCCTCTCGGCCGCTTGGGGCGAGCGGGCGAAATAGGAGCCGTCGCCCTGTTCCTCGCTTCACAGGCGTCCTCCTACGTCACCGGCCAGGTCCTGTGCGTCGACGGCGGCATCACGGGTTCGCTGTGACATGAAGCTACTCGAGAGCACCGACGAGGCAGCCAGAGCGTTCGCGGATGAGCTCTACGCCTGGTCGATCCCCGCTCTCCTCGCCGATCGTGCCGAGTCGGAGCCGAACTCGGTGGCTCTGCGGTCCAAGGCGAACGGGCGCTACCGCGAGCTGCGCTGGGCTGAGTACCTCGAGCGCGTCAGCGTGACGGCGGCAGGCCTGCTGGAGCTCGGGCTAGGCGACGGCGACCGGCTCGCCATCATGGGTGATCCGCGGGTCGAGTGGTTGCTGGCCGATCTGGGGGGCCTTTCGGTCGGCGGTGTCCCGTACGGCATCTATTCCACTTCTTCACCCGAGCAGGTCGGCTACCAGCTCGATAAGACCGACACCCGGTTCTTCGTGGCGGAGGATCAGGAGCACCTCGACAAGCTCCTGCTGTCCGGCGAAGCGGGGAGGCGCGTGGAGAGGATCGTGGTCATCGACGACCGCGCGCTCTTCCAGTACGACGACGAGCGGATCGTGACGTTCCGGGAACTCGAGGAGGCGGGGCGAGCCAGGCTCGCTCGCGAGCCGGGCCTCGTCGCAGCTCGCATCGGCGCTCTCCGGGCGGACGACCTGGCGGTGATCACCTTCACGTCGGGGACCGGCGGTGAGCCGAAGGCGGCCATGCACACCCACCGCGACGCCATCGTCGGCATGACGTTCCCATATCTCTACTTCTTCGACGAACTCCGGGCTGCCCCTCACCGGACGGTCTGCCACCTCGCGCTCGCCCACCTGATTGAGCGCTCGATGAGCGTGTGGCTCCCGCTGATCTCTGACTGTATTCCCCACATCGGGCAGAAAGGCGAGGGTCTCCGCCAGTTCCTGGCCGAGACCCAGCCGACGTTCCTCCACGCCGTCCCGCGCATCTGGGAGAAGCTTGCCGCCCAGATCTCGGTCGGGGTCGAGACGTCGAACGGTCTCGCGC
>CAZTAI010000091.1:1383-3082 GCA_964611555.1 uncultured Chloroflexota bacterium
TTATGGGATCACCGAGGGGACGACGGTCGCTGCCCAGAAGGCGCGCTTCCCGGCCCCCGGCCAAGGCCTGGAGGCCGCATACCCGAAGCGAGTGGAGCTGGCCGACGACGGCGAGGTGCTCGTCTCCGGGCGGGGTCTGTTCATGGGGTACTGGGCCGACCCCGACGCGACCGCCGAGGTTCTCCGGGACGGGGTGCTCCACACGGGAGACATCGCCAAAGAGGTCGCAGCGGGCATCATCATCGTCGACCGCAAGAAGGACATCGTGATCACGTCGGGAGGGAAGAACCTCGCCCCGGCGGTGATTGAGAACGCCATCAAGGCCAGTCCTTACATCAGCGAGGCGATGGTAATCGCGGACGGTCGAAAGTTCCCTACCTGCCTAGTTGAGATGGATTTCGATACGGTCCCCGAGTGGGCGCGGGCGCACGACGTGACCTACGCGGGGTTCTCGGAGCTCACGCGCCAGCCCGAAGTCGTAGAACTCATCGGTCAGGAGATCCGCAAGGCCAACGAGCACCTCGCGCGCGTGGAGCGGGTGAAGGCGTTCCGGATCATCCCGAAGGTGCTGGACCCCGAAGTCGGCGACACGACGCCCACGAGGAAGGTGCGACGTCGCCACCTGGAGCAGCAGTTCGCCGAGCTGGTGGAAGACATGTACGCGGAGCGAGTGGGCGCCGGGTGAGCGGCGCCGTGGATGAGGCATCTACTGTAGGGCTTCGGCATCGATGAGGGGCCGGGGCATTCGAGAGAGGAGCCAAGGATGAGAAGTTCGAGAGAGGAGCCAAGGATGAGAAGCTTGGTGACCAGGTTGGCCGCACTGCTCGCCGTGCTGGCGCTTGTCGCATCCGCATGCGGCGGCGATGCCAAGGTCCCCGACCGGGGCGATGGCGGCGGAGCTACGGGCCCACCCTTCCGGGTCGGGTACGTGACCGACCTCTCGGGCGTCGCGCGTGGTTCTTACGCGCCGGTTCTTGAGGGGTTCCAGCTCTACTTCAAGAAGTTGAACGCTGAGGGCGGAGTCGAGGGTCGCCCGGTCGAAGTGGTCGCGCGAGACGACGCGAGCAGCCAGGACCAGGCGATCTCGGGCGCGACCGAACTCGCCACCCGTGAGAGCGTCAGCGCGATCTTCGGGCTCAGCCTGTCGAGCACGATCCAGGCGGTGTTCGATGCGATGGAGCGAGAGAAGGTGCCCGTCGTCACTGGGTTCAGCGGAATCGACTCCACCCTTTTGCCCGATCCGGCGCCATTCGGATACACCGCCGGCAACGTGGCCAGCGTGATCGGCACCGTCGGCGGGGACCTGATTCCGGAGATCATCAAGTCGGGGAGGCTCGTCTGTACGACTATCGACACCGTCGGCGGCGTCAAAGGGTGTGAGCTGAGTGAGGCGTCGCCGAGGAAAGCGGGCTTCGACATCGGTTCACGGGTCGTGTTCCCGATCGCGGCCCAGGATTTCACCCCGATCGCCAGGAACATCCTGAACTCCGACCCGGACGTGGTGATCGGCCACTACGGGAGCTTCTGGCACCAGAACATGATCGCCGCGCTCCGCGGTGAGGGCTACAAAGGTCCGTACATCGCCACGCCTTGGGGCACCAGCGAGGTTTCCCTGCGGGAGGGAGCTAAGACGGGTGGCGGCCAGGGCGACGTCTTCTTCTACACCCGGTACGCGGTGGTGGACGAGGATGCTCCCGGC
>CAZTAI010000091.1:3182-6225 GCA_964611555.1 uncultured Chloroflexota bacterium
GCCGTGATGAGCGGCTACCTCGTGGTGACCGCGACCGCCTTCGCGGCGGGCTCGATCATCGTGGGCGGCCTCATCGCCATCGTCATGGGCCTTGTGATCGGCGCGCTGGTGTACTTCTTGCTGATGCGAAGGATCCTCAGTCAGCCGCCGTTCGTCGGGATCCTGGTGACGGTCGGACTTGCGCTGCTGGTCCGGGGACTCATCATCCTGGGGTGGGGCGGCGACCTTGAGGTCGTGGACATGTGCCGTGGAGGCCGCTGGACGCTCTTCGGCGCCTCGATTCCGCGCTCCGACGTGTGCACATTCGGCGGGTCGACGATCTCGTTCGTGGCGATCTACCTGCTGTCCCAGTCCTCCAGGCTCGGCGTGCAGATGCGCGCCGTGGCCGAGAACGTGACGTTGGCGGCACAGCGGGGGATCAACGTCGACCGGATCGTGGCGGCGACCTGGATGGTCGCCGTGGCGAGCGGCGTCGTCGCCGGCGCACTGTTCGGGTCCCGCTCGATCCTCAGCCTGGGGAGTGCTGTCCTCGGCTTGAAGGGAATCGTCGCCGCGCTGATCGGCGGGCTCGACAGCCTGAAGGGTGCCGCCGTCGGCGGAGTGACGGTCGCCGCCGCGGAGTACTACACGACAACCCAGATCGACGCCAGGTTCGCGGAGCTCACTCCCATCGCGCTGCTGCTCCTGTTGCTCCTTCTTCGGCCGTGGGGGATCTTCGGGACGGCTGAACAAGTGGAGCGGGTCTAGGTGCCCACGGTGCGCAGTGCGCGGACGGCGGTGGATGCTGGCGGCCATTCAACGCGCCGGCGCCGCCGGCGCCGCAGACCGCTTCGCCGCGAACGCCGGCCCGCGAGCCTCATCACCGACTACCGGGCGGAGTGGCGCCTGATCCCGTCACCCTTCGCGTGGTTCTGGACGGTCGTGGGCCTGGGCATCGCCGCCCTGCTTCCTCTCCTTCTCGGGCGTTTCCACCTCCACCTCGTCAACCTCTCCTTGATCGCGGTGGTCGGCGCCGTGGCGCTCAATCTCCTGACGGGGAACGCTGGCCTCGTCTCGCTTGGGCAAGCAGCGTTCATCGCTGCCGGCGCGTTCACCGCCGGCACCCTCGCTGCCACGTGGGATGTGCCGTTCCTCCTCATTCTCCCCGCGTCCGCCCTCGTGGGTGCGATCCTCGGCCTGCTGGTGGGCCTCCCGTCGCTCCGCCTCAAGGCCCTGTACATCGCCGTGACGACGTTCGCGCTCCACTTCGCCGTGCTCCTGGGCGCCACCGAGCTCCAGCGCCACGTGTCGACGTACGCGGGGATCTCGCTTCCCAGGCCTTCGCTGTTCGGGTTCGAGTTCGGCGAGACCACGCAGTGGTACGCGTTCTTGTTGCCCGTGGCTCTGGGCAGCGTCATCGTGGCCTCGAACCTTCGGCGCTCTCGCGTGGGGCGTGCCTGGACGGCCATCCACGACCACGAGACCGCCGCCGAGGCGCTGGGCGTGGGCCTCACCCGGGCCAAGGTCTCGGTCTTCGTCTTCTCTTCCGGGATGACTGCGTTCGCGGGCGCCCTGGCCGGTTACTACGCCGGGGTCGTCAGCGCCGAGACCTACGGACTCCAACTGGCCATCTCCTACCTGGCGATGATCGTCATCGGCGGGATGGGCCGTGTGCTCGGCTCGGTGCTCGGGGCGTTCTTCGTCATCTGGCTGCCGTATCTCGTCGAGACGACCCTGCGGACGCTCGGCATCGAGGTCGGACCGGGACGCATCACCGGTCTTCAGACAATGGTCTTCGCCGCCATTGTCTTGCTCTTCCTCATGATCGAACCCGGTGGCCTCGCCGAGCTGTGGAGGCGAGCGCGCAACTTCGTCACCCTGTGGCCGTACCGAGCGGTGCCTCTCCAGGAGCCGCAACGGTGAGCCGCTCCGTGCCGGGGGGATGAGGCGATGCTGGAGGTGTCCAAGCTCGAGGTCGTGTACAAGAAGATCATCACCGCCGTCCGTGGCGTGTCGCTGCAGGTCGGGGAAGCCGACATCGTGGCTCTCGTCGGGCTCAACGGAGGCGGGAAGACGACCACGCTGCGGGCGATCAGCGGGTTCCTGCCGGTCGAGGACGCCGAGATCACCGAGGGACGGATCACTTTGGACGGGCGCGACATCACGGGTTGGCGGCCAGACCGGACGGCCCGCCGAGGGATCGCGGTGGTCCCCGAGCGCCGCAAGGCCTTCCAGACCCTCACGGTTGACGAAAACCTGACGGTCGCGGAAGAGGCGAGCGGTCCCTCTGACCAGATCCTCGCGAGGGACGCCGCCTTCGACTTGTTCCCCATCCTCCGGAAGCGGCGTTCGGTCAACGGCATCTACCTGTCCGGAGGCGAGCAGCAGATGCTGGCGATTGCGATGGCGCTGATGGGCCACCCGCGGCTTCTCATGGTGGACGAAGCCTCGCTCGGCCTGGCTCCCAGGCTCGTGACGGAGATCATGCAGACACTGGTGCGGATCAACCGGCAGTTCGGGATCGCGCTCTTAATCGTGGACCAGAACGCTCAGGCGGTCCTGTCCATCGCCAAGCACGGCTACGTCATGGAAGGCGGCCGCATCGTCTATGGCGGACAGGCGGACGAGCTCCTCGAGCATGAGGACGTTCGAGAGTTCTACCTCGGCGCCGAAGCAGCCGGATACCGCTCCTATCGCGACGTGAAGCAATACCGACGCGCCAGGCGGTGGTGGGGATGATCCTCGAAGCGCGCGACCTGTCACTCAGCTTCGGTGGAATCAAGGCCCTCGACCGAGTAACCGTCAGCGTCGGGGACAAGGAGATAGTCGCGGTGATCGGTCCGAACGGCGCAGGGAAAACGGCCCTGCTCAACTGCATTAGCGGCATCTACCGGCACCAGGAAGGAGAGGTGCTGCTCGACGGGCACTCGCTCTCGCGCCTGCGACCCGATCAGGTTGCCCGGCAGGGCATCGGCCGGAGCTTCCAGCATCTCGAACTCTTCGATCGGCTCACGGTTCTCGAGAACTTGATGGTCTCCCGTTACTGCCGGACCCGGGCGGGAAC
>CAZTAI010000091.1:6325-7444 GCA_964611555.1 uncultured Chloroflexota bacterium
GGGATCGCCCAGGGAGCCCCAGACGAGGTCGTTCGCGACCCTGCGGTGATCAAGGCCTACCTGGGTGAGCGAGCGTCCGGCGACGAGCGTGCGGAAACGCATCCCGACAGCCGTCAGCCGGCGAGAAGGAAGTAGCACCGACGTGGATGTCAGGGGCCAGCCGGCGCAAGAGTGGTTCCGCAAGCGCACCTTCGCCGAGGTGCTCGAGCACACCGCGGGGCGACTTCCTGATCGCGTCGCGCTGAGGTTCCACGACCACTCCTGGACGTTCGAGCTGTTGGAAGCGGAGGCCGATCGTCTCGCCAAGGGGCTCATCGGTCTCGGGGTGCAGCCGGGCGATCGGGTGGCCGTATGGCTGGACAACCGTCCGGAGTGGGTCCTCCTTTTCTTCGCCGCCACCAAGGTCGGGGCCGTCGTGGCGCCGTTCAGCACGGCGTTTCGCGCTCGGGAGCTGAAAACCGTGCTCCGGCATTCGAAGGCCCGATGGCTCGTTCTGGCCGCGCGGGCCGGTTCTGTCTCCTATCTCGATATCGCCCGCCAAGCGTTCCCTTTCGGCTCGTCCGGTGAGGGCATGTCGGGAGCCACGGACCCGGAGCCACCGCGAGTGATCCTCCTCGACGCCGAGGCAGAGGGCTGTACGACGATCGGAGATGTGATCTCGGCCGAAGAGGGCGTCGGCGAGGACGACCTGCACGAGCGTGCCGACCGCGTCGATCCGGACGATCTGGCACTCCTTCTTTACACGTCGGGAAGCACGGGGACCCCCAAGGGCGTGATGCTCAGCCACAGTGCCATCCGAAACGTCACCGATCAGGGCACCCGGCTCGGAGTCCGTGAGAGTGACGTCATCCTCATGTACCTTCCGCTCTTCCACGCGCTGGGGCTCTACGAGGGGCCGCTCCTCTCGGTCATCTCCGGCGCCCGCATGGTGCTCATGGAGCGGTTCGAGCCGGGCCTTGTCCTCCGGGCCATCGGTGAAGAGCGCGTGACGATGTGCTTCGGATTCGCCACGCACTTCCATGACCTCGTCAACCATCCGGACTTCGAGACGACCGATCTGAGTTCGCTCCGGACGGGCATCCTCGCCGCCGGGCCGCGCGCGGTGGAACCGCTCGCTCG
>CAZTAI010000092.1:0-7353 GCA_964611555.1 uncultured Chloroflexota bacterium
CCGCGCGTCTTGTCCTTGAGCTCGTCGTACGGCGTGGTGCGCGCGAGCAGCAGCATCAGGTCGCTCTGCTCGTAGCGGCTGGTCCAGATCTTCTGGCCGTTGATGACGTAGCGGTCGCCACGCAGCTCCGCGGTGGTGCGGATGCGCGTGGTCTCGGAGCCGGCGGTCGGCTCGGTGACGGCGAATGCCTGCAGGCGCAGCTTTCCGAGCGCGATCTGCGGGAGGTAGCGCTCCTTCTGCTCGTCGGAGCCGTGCTTGAGGAGCGTGCCCATGACGTACATCTGCGCGTGGCACGCCGCGGCGTTGCCGCCCTGCCGCTGGATCTCCTCGAGCACCACGCTCGCCTCGGCCACGCCGAGCCCGCTGCCGCCGTACTGCTCGGGGATGAGCGCCGCGAGCCAGCCGGCGGAGGTAAGCGCGTCGACGAATTCGGACGGGTAGCGCCCTCGTGCGTCCTGCTCGCGCCAGTAGGGATCACCGAAGCGCGCGCAGATCTCGCGGACCGCGCTACGGATCTCGGAGTACGCAGTGTCGTCGTGTTCGGCGGCCACGTCGTGGGATCCTAGCCGCCGCGGGGGCGACGCCCCGGGCGAGGCGGTCAGATGCGGCCTAGGACACCGATCGCCGCGATCGTCGCCGGAAGCCCCGCCAGTACGGGCGAGAGAAGCAGGCCGTACGAGATGACGCGATCACGCGTGCTCAACGAGCGCGCGTCGGTCAGAAGTCCGCCGGATCCGAGGACGACCCGGAGCGCGACCGACGCGGCCAGCACCACCGGAGGGATCAGGAAACCCAGGTCCTGCCCGTCGCCTTCGATGAGCGACCCGACGGTGCTGATGGCAAGGAGTCCGACCACGAGCGCAGCGACGCCGAAAGTGGGGATCTCCCAGGCTGGTGTTCGCGGCATGCGCCTCTCGATCGTCTCCGCGAGGAGCATGTGAGCGATGCCGAACAGCGGGAACAACAGCGCGAAGAGCGCGACGTTGACGATCGGCACGCCGAACTTCCGGAAGTCGATGTTGAACGGGTCCAGCACCAGCGATCCCGCGGCACCGAGCAGCGCCAGGCCGAATGCAAGGCCGGCCCACCGCCCCAGCGGACGTAGCCAGGGCCGCACGGCGGCGTAGAAGATCCCGCCGAAGACCCCGGGAAGGAAGCCGGCGAAGATCACCAGCGCGAGGGTCCCACCGAAGGTGATCTCTCCGAGAAGGTTGCCGTTATCGGTGCGGACCATGCCGACCAAGGCCTGATCCGACATCGCGCCCGAGATCCGCATGGCCACCCGGCTGCCGAGCCCGCCGACCAGGACTCCAGCAAGCGCACCCGCGAGCGCGGCGACGCCGACCTCGCGCATGAGCGCGCTTCGCCCGACCGGGATCGCCATGGGCGTGCTGACGGCGGTCATCAGGCGCTGTTCTAGCGCGCTGTCCAGCCTGCGTCCATCACCTGCGCCGCGCCGGTGATGGCTGAGGCGTCGTCGGAGCAGAGGAAGAGCGCGTACGCGGCCACCTCGCTCGGCTCGAGGAGTCGCTTGATCGCGGCCGGCGCCAGCATGATCTTCTCGACCACCTCGGCCTCCGGGATCCCGTGCGTCTTCGCCTGGTCGGTGATCTGCTTCTCCACGATCGCGGTCCGCACATATGAGGGGCAGATCGCGTTCACGGTCACGCCATGCTCAGCGGCCTCGAGCGCGACGGTCTTCGTCAGCCCGACGAGTCCGTGCTTCGCGGCGGTGTACGCGGACTTGTACGGCGATGCGACCAGGCCATGGATGGACGCGATGTTCACGACGCGGCCCCAGCCCTTGCGGTACATGTGCGGGATCGAGTACTTCGTGAGCAGGAACGCCCCGATGAGCATGATGCGGATCAGCTGCTCCCAGCGGTCCTCCGGGAAGTCTTCCACCGGCGCGACGTGCTGCACGCCCGCGTTGTTCACAAGGATGTCTGCGCCGCCGTAGAGCTCCACGGCTCGATCGACGAGGCGGCGGCAGTCCTCGCGCACGGCGACGTCCGCGCGCAGGAACGAGCAGTCGCGAAGACCGGCGGCGACGCGCTCCCCCTCCTCCGCGTTCAGGTCCGCGAGGAGCACGCGCGCGCCCGCGCCGGCCAGCGACTCGGCCACGGCGCGGCCGATGCCACTAGCCGCACCGGTGACAAGCGCGCTCCG
The DNA here is from genome assembly GCA_964611555.1 of uncultured Chloroflexota bacterium. Classification (GTDB taxonomy): domain Bacteria; phylum Chloroflexota; class Limnocylindria; order P2-11E; family P2-11E; genus GWC2-70-10. The sequence continues at coordinate 2,170 of CAZTAI010000092.1, forward strand.
TCCAGTGAGGTCGACCTGCATCCCGGCGGACGATATCCGCGGCGGGCCCTCGCGACGCCTGACGACCTCTCCTACAGCTGGCACCTGCGCTTACCTAGGTATTTAGGGCATCATGCGCGGTAATGCCTGCAAAACGTACCAAGGTACCCAAGGATGGGGCCGTCCGCATAGGGCGCGCTGCCGAGATGCTGGGCGTCTCCATCGACACGCTCCGCCGCTGGGAGGCGGACGGCGTGCTGAGGACGACGAGATCCGCCGGAGGACAGCGGACCGTCGCGCTGGCCGAGCTGGCGCGGGTGCGGTCGCGTACATCGCGTCGCCAGCGACCGATCGTCGCCCAGTCGGCGCGCAACCGGTTCCCCGGCGTCGTGACGCGGGTCGAGCGCGACCGAGTGGCTGCCGTCGTCGAGGTGCAGGCCGGACCCCACCGCCTGGTGAGCCTGCTCACGGCCGAGGCCGTGGACGACCTGAAGCTGAAGATCGGCGACGAGGTGGTCTGCCTCGTGAAGGCGACGAATGTGATCGTGGAAGTGCCGGCCGCGACCAAGCGCCGCTCCGAATGAGGGCGCTGCTCTCCGCGATCCTGATCCTGTCTGCTTGCGCGCCACCCACCGGCCCTGCGCGACCCGAGATCCTGCTCGCGACCACCACCAGCACGCAGGACTCGGGCCTGCTCGACGCCCTGATCCCCGAGTTCGAGAAGAGGACGGGCTATCGCGTCAAGACGACCGCGGTGGGGACCGGTGCGGCGCTCGCGATCGGTACCCGCGGTGATGCTGACGTGCTCCTGGTCCACGCGCCCTCCGCCGAGAAGCCCTTCATGGACAACGGCAACGGCGCGCGGCGGCTGCTGGTGATGCACAACGACTACGTGCTCCTCGGCCCGCCGGGCGATCCCGCGCGGATCCGAGGGATGAAGGCGCTGGACGCGCTCCGCGAGATCGCTCGTGCTGGCGCTCCGTTCATCTCCCGGGGCGACGAGTCGGGGACGCACATCCTCGAGCGGTCGCTCTGGAAGGCGACGGGCGCGGAGCCCGCGGGCGAGTGGTATGTCGAGGCGGCGACGGGCATGGGCCAGACCCTGACGATCGCCTCGGAGAAGCGGGCATACACGATCGCGGACCGCGGGACGTATCTGGCGCGGCGGTCCGCGCTGGAGCTCGCGGTGTTGGTCGAAAAGGACCCACCGCTGATCAACATCTACCACGTCATCACGGTGAACAGCACCAAGTTCCCACGCGTGAACAGCGCCGGCGCCGAGGCGTTCGCCGACCACCTCGTCTCTCCGGACGCCCAGCGGCTCATCGGCTCATTCGGGGTCGACAGGTTCGGCGAGCCCCTCTTCTTCCCGGACGCCGGGAAGCGCGAGGAGGACCTGACCGGCTAAGTGGATCTCATCCTCGAGGGGCTTGGCGGCGCCGTCGCGCGGATCCTCGCTCTCGACCCCGACGTGCTCGACGCAGCCGCCACGTCGCTCGCCGTCAGCGGCACTGCGACCGCGCTCAGCGTGCTCGTGGGGATACCGCTGGGCACGATCGTCGGCCTGACCCGATTCCGCGGGCGGAACCTGGTGCTCTCGCTCCTCAACACGGGAATGGGGCTGCCGCCCGTCGTGGTCGGCCTCTTCGTCGTCGTGTTCATCTGGCGGAGCGGCCCGCTCGGAACGCTCGACTGGTACTGCACGCGCGAGGCGATCGTGACCGCGCAGTTCCTGCTCGCCTTCCCGACGATCGCCGGTCTCACGGCGGTCGCGGTCCAGTCGCTCGATCCGATGCTGCGACTGCAGGTCACCGCGCTCGGAGCGACGCCAGCGCAGCTCGCGTGGATCCTGGTGCGAGAGGCGAAGCTGCCGATCCTGACCGCGGCGATGGCGGGGTTCGGCGCCGTCATCAGCGAGATCGGCGCCTCGCTGATGGTGGGCTGCAGCATCAAGGGCGACACGCGCATCCTGACCACGGCGATCGCCCTCGAGACCGGGAAGGGTGACTTCGGCTACGCCTTCGCCCTCGCGTTCATCCTTCTCGGGCTCATCTTCGCGGTCAACGCGGTCACGACGTGGGCACAGCAGCGCCGGCGGCCGCTATGACCGCCGTCCTCGAGGGCCGCGATCTGTCGGTGCGCCGCGGCGAGCGCGTGGTGGCAAGCGCGGACCGCATCTCGATCGAGCAGGGCGAGACGCTCGCCGTGCTCGGGCCGAACGGCAGCGGGAAGACCTCGCTCCTGCTCGCGCTCGCGACGCTGCTCCCGTCGCGGGGCCAGCTGCTCCACCGGGGTCAGCAGATCCAGGACAAGGTCGCCTTCCGCCGGCGGAGCGCGGTCGTCTTCCAGCGGCCACTCCTGCTCGATCGCTCGGTCCTCGACAACGCCGGGCTCGGCCTGGAGCTGCGCGGCGTAGCCGCGAGCGAGCGGAAGCAGCGGGCGCAGAAGGCCCTCGAGCGCTTCGGCGTCGGAGCGCTCGCGAAACGGCCGGCGGTCGCTCTCTCCGGGGGCGAGGCGCAGCGCGTGAGCCTTGCGCGCGCGTTCGCGGTCTCCCCCGAGATCCTGTTCCTTGACGAGCCGTTCTCGGCGCTCGACCCGCCGACGCGGGAGGCGCTGGTCGGTGACCTCGCCCGCGTGCTGATCGACGAGGGCGTGACCACGGTCCTCGTCACGCACGACCGCGAGGAAGCACAGGCCCTCGCGGACCGTGTGGCCATCGTCATCGACGGCCGCGTCCGTCAGGTGGACCGTACGGATACGGTGTTCGGCGTGCCCGCGGATAGCGACGTCGCCATGTTCCTCACACCGCAGCCCCTGCCACGGCGGCGCCCCTCATGACCGCCTACGACGCGATCGTCGTCGGGCTCGGCGCGCACGGCAGCGCGACCGTCGCCGAGCTCGCGCGCCGCGGGGCGAAGGTGCTCGGCATCGAGCGTTTCGAGCGCGGGCATGCGAAGGGCTCGTTCGTCGGGAAGTCACGGATCATCCGCCTCGCGTATTTCGAACATCCCGACTACGTCCCGCTGCTGAAGCGCGCCTGGGAGCGCTGGCTCGATCTCGAGCGCGAGACCGGCGCGAAGCTGCTGCACCAGACCGGCGGCCTCTACGCGGGCGCGGTCGGAAGCGAGATCGTGACCGGGTCGCTCCACAGCGCTCGCGAACACGGCCTGGCGCACGAGACGCTGGCTAACGACGAGCTCCGGCAACGCTTTCCGTGGCTGCACGTGGATGACGGGATGGTCGGGCTGTTCGAGGAGCAGGCCGGCTACCTCGTGCCGGAGGCCTGCATCGAGGCGCATCTCCAGGTCGCGGAACGGAACGGCGCGGAGCTCCGCTTCGGCGACGGCGTCGACGACTGGTACAAGGACGGCTCCGGCTTCGGTGTTCATACCTCCGCGGGGACGCGCGAAGCCGCGACTCACGTGGTCCTCACGCCCGGTGCGTGGCTTCCGGGTCTCCTACCCGACGTCGAGCTGCCGCTCGCGGTCGAGCGCGTGGCGCTCTTCTGGTTCGAGCCGGCGAAGCCGGACCCCTTCCGCGACATCCCGGTCTACATCGTCGAGACCGAGGAGGGCAGCTACTACGGCTTCCCCTACCTCGCCGACCAGGGCCTGAAGGTCGCGCGGCACGGGAGCGGCGAGTCACTGCCGGTGCGGCGTACCTCGGAGAAGACAGAAGGTGGCTGGGTGTCGACATCGATCTCGATCCCCGACCCAGATCGACTGGATCGCTCGATCCGACCTGGGGAGGACGAGCGCGTCAGGCGGTTCGTGCGGCGCTACCTCCCCGGAGGCGAGGGCCCGCTCCGCGAGAGCGTGGTCTGCATGTACACGAAGACGCCCGATGAGCACTTCGTCATCGACAAGCTGCCTCGACTTCCCGGTGTCGCGTACGCCTCGGCCTGCTCCGGGCACGGATTCAAGTTCGCGAGCGTCGTGGGTGAGATCCTCGCGGACCTCGCGCTCGCCGGGCAGACCGCGCATCCCATCGGCTTCCTGTCGGCGTCGCGCTTCGCCGCGTAAGACTTCGCTGTACACCGCCGCCGTCGCCATGCTGCGTGAGCAAGCTCCCGCGCATGGACTCCTGTGTCCGTGAGGGTCGTGCGGGAATGTGCAGTGAAACACTGCGGACTTGCAGCGATCCACTGCAGAACTACGCGAGGCTCCGAGCGTTCTAGCGCCGTTCCGGGGCAGTACCGCTCCTAGACTCGACCCCGATGGCGATCAGCCCAACATCCGCGAAGGCGGCAGAGCGCAACCTCACCGCGGACGAGGCCCTCGAGCGGATCCTGGCGCGCGTCACGCCGCTTCCCCCGCGGGAAGTGCCGCTGCTCGATGCGCTCGGCCGAACGCTCGCGCAGGACGTCGCGGCCGATCGCGACGTCCCGCCGTTCCGCAACTCGGCGATGGATGGGTACGCGGTCCGCGGAGCCGACGTGGCGAAGGTGCCCGTCCGGCTGCGCGTGATCGGGAGCGTCCAGGCCGGCGGAGTGCCCGACCGCGCGGTGGGTCCTGGCGAGGCGATGCGGATCATGACCGGCGCGCCTATGCCGGACGGCGCCGAGACGGTCGTGCGCGTCGAGGACACCGACGACGGCCGTGACCAGGTCACCATCACCGCGGTCACCCCGACCGGACTCTCCGTGCGCCAGGCCGGCGAGGATCTCAAGGCCGGCGAGACGATCCTCCGCGCCGGCACAGTCTTGAGGCCGGCGGAGATCGGCGTGCTCGCGTCGATCGGCATCGCCAAGCCACGGGTCATTGCGCGTCCGCGCGTCGCGGTGCTGTCCACCGGTGACGAGGTCGTGGACGTGAGCGAGCCGCTCGAGCCCGGGAAGATCCGCGACACAAATCGCTACTCGCTCGCGGCCGCGATCTTCGCGGCCGGCTGCGCGCCCTGGCTGCGGCCGATCGTGCGCGACACCGCCGACGATCTGCGGCGCGCGCTGCGCGACGCGATGGACGCCGACGCGATCGTCACGAGCGGCGGCGTCTCCGTCGGCGACCACGACTGGGTGAAGCCCGTCGTCGGCGAGCTCGGCTCGATCGACCTGTGGTCCATCGCCATCCGGCCGGGGCGTCCTCTCGCCTTCGGAGAGCTCCGCGGCGATGGCCGAACGGTGCCGATCTTCGGACTGCCCGGGAACCCGGTGTCGGCGCTGCTGACGTTCGAGATCTTCGTGCGCCCGGCCCTTCTGCGCATGTC
>CAZTAI010000093.1:0-1957 GCA_964611555.1 uncultured Chloroflexota bacterium
GGCATCGGCTGCTCGGGCAAGACGCCGCACTACATCAAGGCCTACGGCTTCCACACGCTGCACGGCCGCGTCCTCCCGGTCGCGACCGGGGCGCGCCTCGCCAATAGCGGCGTGACGGTCATCGCTCTCGGCGGTGACGGCGACGGCTATGGCATCGGCTCCGGCTACTTCGTGAACAGCGGTCGGCGCAACGTGGACATGCCCTATCTCGTGCACAACAACAACGTCTATGGACTGACCAAGGGTCAGGCCTCACCCACCCTCTCGAAGGGCAAGAAGACGAAGTCCATGCCCGAGCAGGCCATCCAGGATGGGATCAACCCGATCGCCATGGCCGTGGCCGCGGGGTACACGTTCATCGCTCGCGGCTATGCCCTCGACCCGAAGAACCTGGCCACCATCATCGCCAGGTCGATCGAGCACAAGGGCGCGGCGCTCGTGGACGTCCTCCAGACGTGCCCGACCTACAACGACCTCTACACCAAGGAGTGGTACGAGGGCGCCGACCTGCCCGAGAAGAAGTCCCGCCTCTACAAGCTCGAGGACACCGGCTTCGACCCGGTCGTGCACGACGTCACCGACGAGCAGGAGATCGTGCAGAAGAAGGCCGCCGCAGTCGTGAAGTCCTACGAGAAGGAGCCCATCCCGATCGGGATCTACTACCAGGCCGAGCTGCCGACGTACGAGGACGCGCTCCGGCAGCGCATTCCGATCATGGCCGAGAAGGCGCTCGTCGACGTCGACGTCTGGAACAGGGACGTCAGCGCGATGCTCGAGGCGATGCGATAGCACCGCGGCCGTCAGTGCGTCTCGACCACGTGGTCATCGCGATCTCCGACTGGGAGCGATCCAACGCCTTCTACCGTGACGTGCTGGGCGCCGAGCTGGTCGAGATCGACCGCGGGCGCTGGGCGTACCGGATCGGCGACCAGCGGCTCAACGTCCATGGCCCGGGGTCGACGCCGTTCCCTGTCGCCAAGGACCGCGTCCGTCCCGGCAACAGCGACATGTGCTTCGAATGGCCGGGCCCGATCGGGGATGCGGCCGCCCACCTGCGGGAGCACGGTGTCGCCATCGAGGTCGGTCCGGCGCCGCGGGAAGGCGCAAAGGGTCAGGGCATGAGCGTGTACTTCCGCGACCCCGACGGCTCGCTCCTTGAGTTCATCAGCTACCAGAGCTAGGCGGACAATGACGACGTGACCATGACCGTCGCGTGGCTGCACGTGGCGCCGATCAAGGGCCTCGCCATCCAGGAGCGCCAGAGCGTCGAGCTGGGTCCCCACGGTGTCGAGGACGACCGCCGCTACTGCATCGTCGATGAGGGTGGGCGCATGCTCAACGCGAAGCGCGTCCCTCGCTTCGTCGCTATCCGGCCGACTCTCGATGACGCAACAGGATCGCTCGAGCTTGTGATGCCCGACGGAGAGCGCGTCTACGGGGTGATCGATCTCGGTGAGCCGCTCGAGGTCTCGATGTACGGCGGGCGTGCGCCCGCGCGCGAGGTCATCGGCCCCTGGTCAGCGGCGCTCTCGGCGGAAGCGCGCGGTCCAGTGAGGCTGGTGCGCCTCGACAGCGCCGGCGCCGGCGTCGATCGGGCCAAAGATGATGCCGGCGCCACGATCCTCGGCGTCGAGTCACTGCGTGCGATCGCGGATGCGGCCGGTGTTCCGGGACCGGTCGATGCGCGCCGCTTTCGGATGTTGATCGGCGTGGCTGGTGCTCCGGCACACGCCGAGGACGCATGGATCGGCCGCTCGGTACGGGTTGGCGAGGCGGTGGTGGTGCCGACAGGCAACGTTGGGCGCTGTGCGGTGACGACGATGAACCCGGTCACCGGCATCGCCGATCTCGACACCCTCAAGGCGCTCGCGCGCTACCGACGCGATCAGGAGACCAGTGAGCCGCTTCCCTTCGGGGTGTGGGCGCGCGTCGCGACTCCCGGCCGCATCGCCCTGGG
>CAZTAI010000093.1:2057-7319 GCA_964611555.1 uncultured Chloroflexota bacterium
ACGATGCTCGAGAAGTCGTCGGTCCACACGCCCACGTCCGCGCGCGGCACGAGCGATCCCCACCGCTGGGCGGCGAGTGGCGCGACCCCTTCGCGGGTGCGCGACATCGCGACCAGCTGCGACGGGGCCTTCCCATCCGCGATCTCCGAGGGGAGCAGGCTGTAGTCCTCGCGCGTCACCGCGACGAGGCCGAGGTCGCGGGCGAGCGCCGCGAGCACCGGCTCGAGGTCGAGGTGACGGTTCGTGATGTGGAAGAGGAGCGTGCCGTTCGGGTGTAGCCGTCCGAGGTATGCCAGGAGCGCGTCGCGGGTCAGAAGGTGGACCGGGATCGCGTCGCTCGCGAACGCGTCGAGCGCGATGACGTCGTACGTCACGCGAGAAGCGACAAGCTGGAGCCGACCGTCGCCGAGCGTCACGGTGGTCAGAGGCGCGCAGCCCTCGAGGAAGGTGAAGTCGGTCCTCGCGATCCGCTCGACGGCGGGGTCGATCTCGTAGAAGTCCCAGACCTCGCCGGCTGTCCCGAGGCAGGCCATGCCCCCGCTCCCTAGGCCGACGACCGCGACACGCCGCGGCCCGCCCTGCGGTCCGACCACACCACCGCGCGAGACGGCGCGCAGCTCCTCGAACGCCTGCGCGTACGGACCGGTCGGGTGGTAGTAGGCGGTGGGTTCCAGCGCGCGCGCCGGATCCTTCCGCTGCACCCCGTGCAGCGTGCTGCCGTGGAACAGATAGCGCCGGCCGGTCTCCGAGTCGTCGACGACGCGGTGCACTCCGAAGAAGGTGCGGTCGACCGCGACCGTGGAGCCGACCTCGCTGTAGAGCGAGCCGGACGCGAGCAGCAGCGCAGCGACACCGAGTCCGAACCGCAGCGGGCGGCGCGAGAACGAGAACACCACGACCGCGGGTATGCCGAGCACCAGCGCGACCGCGACCTCGCCGGAGATGAGACCTTCGCGCGCGGCGACGGCGAAGGCCGCAACCGCGACGCCGACGGCCAGCGGCAGCACCACATCCAGCAGGCGTGTGCGCGACGTCTCGACGCCTCGGAAGAGCTGTGGCGCGAGGAGGCAGGCCGCGACCAGAGCGATCGGGTACTCGAGGATCGTCTCGAACACCGCCGGCGCCACGAGGGCGTTGAAGCTGCCGCCCAGCGCGCCGCCCAGGGCGACCCACAGATAGAAGGACGTGAGGTGGCGGGCCGCTGGACGGTCCTCGGCTAGCTGCACGTGGCACAGGAGCGCCACGACCGTGAAGACGACGAGGTGTAGCGCGATGAACAGGCCCGACGGACCGAGCCCGGTCTGGAACACGCTCCGTCCGAGGAGCACGGCCATGGGGAGTACCGCGTACGGGAGGATCCTCGCCAGCACACGCGGCGGCGCGACGTCGGGGCGGCCGAACGCGAGGATGAATGTCGCGAGGTAGAGGCCCAGCGGCGCGACCCAGAGGAGCGGCATCGGCGAGAGGTCGGTCTGCAGGTACGTCGTCACTCCGATGAGCAGGCTCGACGGCACCGCCGCGAGAAGCACCCAGCGCGCGATGCGCGGCCACGGGATCACCTCCGGATGCACGCCGCTGGTCACGGGCTGGTCGACATCCGGCGCGGTCGTCACACGGCGCAGCGCGACGAGGCCCGCCGCGACCACCAGCGCGACGAGTGCCAGATACACGGCGCTCCAGCCCAGGCTCTGCTCGGCCAGGCGCCAGCGCGGCTCGAGCAGGAACGGGTACGAGAGGAGCCCGATCAGGCTGCCCGCGTTCGACGCCGCGTACAGGAAGTACGGGTCGTGCGCGCGAGCGTGGCCGCTCCGAGAGAACCACCGCTGGAGGAGCGGACTGGTAGCCGAGACCGCGAAGAAGGGCAAGCCGATCCCAAGGACGAGCGCACCGAGGAGCCAGAGCACCGGCTCCTGTCCTGACTCGGGAGCGCTCACGGGCAACTGGATCGGAAGGACCACGACGGCGACCACGAGCACGGCCGCGTGCAGCGCGACCTGCGCGCGCATCGGCAGGTTCCGCATCAGGTGCGCGTAGAGGTATCCGGCCAGGAGCGTGGCCTGGTAGAAGGCGAGGGAGGTGTTCCAAACTGCGGGGCTGCCGCCGAGCACCGGGAGCACGAGGCGCGCGTAGAGAGGCTCCAGCACGAACAGCAGCGCGGCCGAGACGAAGATGGAGAGTGCGTAGAGCGGCAGCACCCCCTAGATCGGTGAAGTGGTGCCGAGATGCTTCGCCAGGAAGCGGATCTGCGCTTCCATCTGCTTGATCTGCTCGTCCACGACCAGCGACCCGTGCCCGGCGTCGTAGCGGTAGGTCTCGAACGTCTTTCCGAGCTCCTTGAGACGCACCTCGTACACGTCCGCGCTCCTCGAAGGACAGCGTGGGTCGTTCTGCCCGACGAGCATGAACACCGGCGCTCGCACGCGGTCCACGTAAGTGATGGGGTTCCGCTCGCGGTAGACATGCGGGATCTGATCGGGCGTGCCGCCGAACAGCGCGGCGTCGTAGCGCTTGAGCGGTTCCATCTCGTCCTCGAAGGCCGCGACGTAGTCACCGATCGGGACGCTGGCGAGGCCCGCCGCCCAGCGCTCGGGCTGCGTGCCGAGGCCCAGAAGCGTCAGGTACCCGCCCCATGAACCACCCGCGATGACGCAGCGCTTCGGGTCGCTGATCCCGCTCGAGACGGCCCAGTCCTGGACCGCGGCGATGTCCTCGAGCTCGGTGAGTCCGGGCTTGCCTTTGATGGCGTCGCGCCACTCCTTGCCGTAGCCGGTCGACCCGCGGTAGTTGACCAGCACCACGGCGAAGCCGTGGTCCACCCAGGCCTGCACTCCAGGAGACCACGCGTCGCGGTCGTGCCACTCGGGCCCGCCGTGCGCGAGGAAGATCGTCGGTCGCGGGCCCGAGCCTGATCGCGGCTCCGCGATGAAGGCGTGGATCCCGCGAACGTCGGAGTCCCGGTAAGGCACGCCCTCGGGTGCGTCCGGACCGGGCGCGCGAAGCACGACGTGAGCTCCCTGCCGCGTTCTCTCCGGCGCCCACGATCCGTTCCACTGGTACCAGACCTCCCCGTCCGGGCGGACACGCGCCGCATCGATCGTTCCGCGCTCCGTCGGCACGGCCGAGAGCTCGCGCGGCCCGACGTGATAGCGGAAGAGCTCCATGCGGCCGCGGTGCTGGTGCATGAGCAGGATGGACTGACCGTCCGGCCACCAGTCCAGCGCGCTGACCTCGCCCGGGAGGTCGATGCCGAGTGCGGTCTCCGTGCGCTTGGCGGCGTCGAAGATCATTGGTCGCTCGAGGCCGGCGCGCTCGTGGTGGACGATGAGCCGCTGATCGCCCGGCAGCGGGGACCAGCGACCGGGCTCGAGGCCGCGCTCCAGGCCGTCCCAGAGCTCAGCAATGGCAGCCCCCGCCAGGTCGATCACGCGGAGCGCCCGGTTGCGGCTGTCGCCGTGCTCGCTGTGCGCAAGCGCGACGAGGGTCTCGTCGGACGAGAGCGTCACGACACCCGCGCTCTCCCGGTGCGCGTAGATCCGCAGGGGCCGGTCGTTTCGCGGCACGACGAAGGCGGTCGATCCCTCTTCGTCAGTGGACCGTCCGATCACCGCGAAGGAGCGCCCCACTACCAGACCGGCGGAGTACGAGGGCTCGAGCGGTGCGGCCTCGCGGCGGTCACCGCCCTCGAAACGCTCCACCGTCCAGGTCCCGAACTCGTCGCCCTTGCTGTCGTTCCACCACCAGATCTCGCTGCCGCTCGGATCGAGCCGGCTCGCCACCCGGTAGCCGGTCCCCTCAGCGCGGTCGGTGATCTGGCGGTGATCGTCCGCGCGGCGGTCCCACGCAAAGACCTCAAAGCGGCCCACGTGGTTCGAGAGATAGAGAAGGCGGTCCGCCTGGTCGCGCGCCCAGGTCGGGAACGACGCGCGCGGCGAGCGGTACCGCCGCTTCCAAATGGGATCAGGCGAGGTCGAGCGAGGATCCGGCTCCGCCGGTCCGAGCGAGTCAGCTGTTGATCGAGCGGAGCGAGGCGGCGCAGGCCGGCGATGCGATAGCGAGCCGGACGAGCGCGAAAAGTGGGTCAGCGACCGTCCCTGCTGACGCTGAACACGTCGCGAACGCGCTCGAGCCTCGCCAGCACCCGCGACAGCTGCTCGACGCTGGTCACCTGGAGGACCGCGTTCACGACGGCGGTCTTGTCCTCGTTCGCGTTGGCGGAGAGGCTCACCAGCTGTACCTGGTCCTCGCTGATGATCGCTGCGATGTCACGCAGGAGCCCGGTGCGATCCCAGCCCTGTACACGCACCGCGACGGGGTACGTGCGGGGCCCGGTCCTCTCCCACTCCACGTCCACCATCCGCTCGCGCTCGCCGATGTTCCGCACGTTCGCGCACTCGGCTCGGTGCACGGTCACGCCGCGGCCGCGGGTGATGTAGCCGACGATCGGCTCACCCGGCACCGGATCGCAGCAGACACCGAAGCGCACCAGTAGGTCCCCGACGCCCTTAACGCGCACCCCGCCAGTGGCGGGCGGCGGCGCTGCCGGCGCCTGTCCGGGGATGCCCTGCTCGGTGTCGTCGAGGATCCCGAGGCGGGTCACGACCTGCGGCGAGGTGAGCGCTCCGTAGCCGAGCGCCGCGAAGAGCGAGTCGACGTCGTGCATGTTCAGCTCTTCGCTCACCCGCGCGAGGTCCTCGCTGCCGATGTCGCCCAGCGAGCGCTGCGCGATGCGCTTCAGCTCCCGGTCGAGGAGCTCCTTGCCGTGCGTGATGTTCTCCTCGCGCTGCTGCCGCTTGAACCATTGGCGGATCTTCTCGCGCGCGCCCGGGGTCTGGACCACGGCCAGCCAGTCGCGCGACGGCCCGCGCGCCGCCTTGCTCGTGATGATCTCGACGATGTCGCCCGATACGAGGTGGTGCGTGAGCGGAACGATGCGGCCGTTCACCTTCGCGCCGATCGTGCGATGGCCGACGTCGGTGTGGATGCGGTACGCGAAGTCGATCGGCGTCGAGCCCGCTGGGAGCTCCTTCACCTCGCCCTTGGGCGTGAAGACGAAGACCTGGTCGTGGAAGACGTCGACCTTGAGCGACTCCATGAACTCGGTCGCGTCCGAGACCTCGTGCTGCCACTCCATCAGCTGCCGGATCCAGGCCAGCTTGGACTCGTACTTCGGATCCGGCTTGGCGCCCTCCTTGTACCGCCAGTGCGCCGCGATGCCGTACTCGGCCAGCTGGTGCATCTCCTGCGTGCGCACCTGGATCTCGA
>CAZTAI010000094.1:0-7306 GCA_964611555.1 uncultured Chloroflexota bacterium
CCGAGGAGGCCGTCACGCTCGCGCTCCGGACGCAGCAGATCATCGCGCACGAGTCGGGCGTCGCCGACACGGTCGATCCCCTGGGCGGCTCGTACTACGTGGAGCACCTCACGTCCGAGATGGAGAAGGGCTTCGACCGCTACCTCGAGGAGATCGAGGCCCTTGGCGGGATGGTCGAAGCCGTCGAGCGCGGCTACCCGCAGCGCGAGATCACGGAGGCCTCGTTCCACTTCCAGCAGCAGGTCGAGGAGGGGGAGAAGCTCATCGTCGGCATCAACGCCCACGCGACCGGGGAGGCCACGCCCGTCCCGGTGCTGCGGATCGACCCCGACGTCGAGCGTCGCCAGGTGGAACGCCTCACCGACGTGCGGCGCAAGCGCGACGCCGGCCGCTGGCGCGCTTCGCTCGATGCCCTTCGCGGCGCCGCGAAGGAGCACGGCGAGCTGATGCCGGCGTTCCTCGAGTGCGCTCGCGCCTACGCCAGCATCGGCGAGCAGGTCGGGGTACTAAAGGAGGTCTATGGCGTCTACACAGATCCCGGGTACTTCTAAGGAGCTCGTCGCGCGGATGACGGCGGAGTGGCCGCCATTCCGCATCGCGGCGGGGACCCTCACCGACGCCCAGCTCGACGAGAAGACCCCGTCCGGCTGGACCTACCGGCAGATGCTGGGTCACGTCGCCGGCTGGCACGAGCTCGCGCGGCGCCGGCTGAGCGAGTTCCGCGCGACGGGCTCGACCGAGCCCTCGACCGGATCAGAGATGGATGCACTCCTGAAGGCGCTTGGCGTGGAGAGCGACGATCGGGCCGCGCTGCTCTCCAAGTGGGACATGGACCGATTCAATTCGGCGATCGCGAAAGCCAGCCTGCGCGACGACCGTCATGTCCTCTTCACGAAGCTCGATGGGAGCTTCGCGCGGCTGCGAGACGAGGTGGGCCAGCTGACCGACGAGCAGGTCTCCTCGCACCTCGAGGAGGGCCGGAGCTTCGTCTACGCGCTCGTCGAGGGTGACTCCGTCGGCCACTATCCGGAGCACCAGGCCGAGCTCGCTACCTTCGTACCCGCAACGGGCAAGGCTCTGGCGGAGCGCATCGAGGAGGGCTGGCGTCCCTTCCGCGATCGCGTGCGCCACCTCGGGCGGGAGGGGCTCGCGGGGCGGATCTCCGGCGGATCGCCGGATGGCTGGACGACGTACCGCGATCTGATCGCGCACGTGATCGGCTGGCTCGAGGACGTGCCGCGGCGGCTCGAGGCCATCCGCGCGGGGACACACAAGCCCATCTCCGGCCAGAAGGAGATCGACGAGTACAACGCGCGCTCCGTCTCGAGCCGCGCCCTCGTCGGGCCGGAGGCGCTGCTCGATGAGCTCGATACCCGTTACCGCTTGCTGCGCGATGCCGTGCTCGGCCTCACCGACGAGGAGGCGCGGAACTTCCGCGTCGTCGGCATGGTCTCGGTGCGGACGTTCGTGCACTGGGACGAGCACGCCAGGGAGATAGCGGCATGAAGCGCCCGCTACGCGTCGTCGTCGCCAAGGCCGGGCTCGACGGGCACGACCGTGGCGCGAAGGTCGTGGCACGCGCGCTGCGAGACGCCGGCATGGAGGTGATCTACACCGGGGTGCACCAGACGCCGGAACAGGTCGTGGAGACCGCTGCGCAGGAGGACGCCGACGCGATCGGAGTGTCGCTCCTCTCGGGAGCGCACAACTACATCTTCCCGCGGATCCGCGAGCTGATGAAGGAGCGTGGCATGGACGACGTGCTCCTCTTCGGCGGCGGGATCATCCCCGAGGAGGACGTCGCGTTCCTGCGCGAGCACGGGGTCGAGAGGGTGTTCCAGCCCGGCTCCTCGCTCGAAGAGATCGTCACGTACGTGCGCGGCACCGTGTCGGAGCGGCGCGGCGCGACCGCGCACCAGTAAACGCGAGGAGGTCAAGATGGCCAAGGTGGAAGAGCGTCCGGTCGACGCCGGACTTGCGGGGCTCAAGGGCAAGAGCGACCCCGAGATCCTCGAGTGGATGAAGCAGCGGCTCACCCTTACCGCGTCGGTACCCACCGATGTCGCGCGCACGGGCGCGATGCTGCCGATGCTCCGCGAGCTCTCGCGCCTCACGCCGGACGAGCGCCGGCGCATCACCAAGATCCGCCTCCAGGCGTTCCAGCAGCTGCCGCGCGATCAGCAGGACAAACTGGTCTCGGCGCGCAAGCTCGGGAACGCCGCAGATCCGGACCTGCTCGAGTCGGATACGGCCGTGATCCGCGGCCTCAAGGGCGAAGTGCCCGGGGTGGACGAGATCCTCGACCGCACCGGCTCATAGGTGGACCTGCGCTACCGGGACGAGCAGCTGCTCGTCCGCGACGCCGTGCGCGACTTCGCGCGCGAGCGCATCACCCCGAACGCCCACAACTGGAGCGAGTCGGGCAAGTTCCCGATGGAGATCGTCCCGGAGCTCGCCCGGCTCGGGCTGCTCGGCCTCGCCGTGCCGACCGAGCACGGCGGCGCGGGCCTCGACGCGCTCACGATCGCCCTCGTCATGGAGGAGCTCGCCGCGGCCGACGGCTCGGTCGCGCTGACCATCGCCGCGCACAACTCGCTCTGCATCGGACACCTGCTCGTCGCGGCCTCGGAGGAGCAGAAGGCTCGCTGGCTTCCGCCGCTCGCTTCGGGCGAGCGTCTCGGCGCGTGGGCGCTGACCGAGCCCGGCTCTGGCTCGGACGCGGTGGCCGCGCGGACACGGGCCGAGCGCAGGGACGGCGGTTGGGTCCTCAGCGGCAGCAAGCAGTTCATCACGAACCCGAACCTGGCCGGCTTCGCCGTGGTCATCGCGGCGAGCGCCGAGAAGAAGCTCTGCGCGTTCGGCATCCCGATGACCGCCAAGGGCATCCGCGCCGGCAGGCCGGAGCGGAAGATGGGCCTTCACGCCTCCGACACGGCGTCGCTGCTCCTCGAGGACTGCGCCGTTCCCGAGGCCGATCGCATCGGCGGCGAGGGCACGGCCTTCGAGGACGTCAAGAAGGTGCTCGACCGCGGCCGCATCGGCATCGGCGCCATCGCCATAGGGCTCGGGCGCGGCGCGCTCGAGGTCGCGACCGTCTACGCGAAGGAGCGCCGCCAGTTCGGCCGTCCTATCTCGGACTTCCAGATGATCCGCTGGAAGCTGGCGCGAGCGCGCACCGAGCTCGACGCGGCGCGCCTCCTGGTGCATCGCGCGGCACAGCTCGCCGACGAGGGCAAGCCGTTCAGGCTCGAGGCGTCGATGGCGAAGCTCTACGCGAGCGAGGCGGGGTCGCGCGCCGCCGACAATGCGCTTCAGGTCCTGGGCGGCTACGGGTACATGCGCGATCAGCCCATCGAGCGGATGGTGCGTGACGCGCGCCTGATGGAGATCGGCGAGGGCACGAGCGAGGTGCAGCGCATCGTCATAGCGCGCGAGCTGCTGCGCGCGTGACCGCGGCGACACCCGCGTCGCTGCTCGACCGCGCCAGGTCGGGCGACCGCCGAGCGATGGGACGCGTCCTGTCGATCGTCGAGAACGACGAGCCCGGCTCCGCGGACATCCTCAAGCAGACATACCCCGCGGCCGGCAACGCCGTCGTCGTCGGCGTGACCGGCCCGCCAGGCGGCGGGAAGAGCACGCTCGTCTCGCGCCTGGTAGGCGCATACCGCGAGGCGGGCTCGCGCGTCGCGGTCGTGGCGGTGGATCCGTCGAGCCCCTTCACGGGCGGCGCGATCCTGGGCGACCGCATCCGGATGCAGCAGCGCGCGCTCGACGACGGCGTGTTCATCCGGAGCATGGCCAGCCGCGGACACAGCGGCGGGCTAAGCCGGACGACGGCGCGCGTGGTCTCGGTGCTCGACGCGCTCGGCGCGGCGGTCGTGATCGTCGAGACCGTCGGGGTGGGGCAGGAGGAAGTGGACGTCGTGCGCGTGGCCGACACCGTCCTGTTCGTGACGGTCCCCGGTCTCGGTGACGACATCCAGGCCATCAAGGCCGGCGTGCTCGAGATCGCCGACGTGCTGGTGGTGAACAAAGCGGACCGGCCGGGGGCGGACGAGGCCGCTCGCGATCTCGCTCAGATGCTGACGCTGGGAAAGGGCCGCACGCCCTGGAAGCCGCCGGTCCTGCGAACCTCGGCAACCAGCGGCGACGGGATCCCTGAGCTCATCGCCGCGATCGCCCGGCACCGCACTTGGTCCGAGGAGAGCGGCGAGCACGCCCGCCGTCGCGAAGGCGCCGCGCGTGCTGAGGTCGAGTCCGTGCTGCGGGAGGCGCTCCTGCGCCGCCTGGCGGAGCGGGTGGGGCCTGAAAAGATCGATCTCGCGGTGGCCCGTGTGGCACGCCGCGAGATCGACCCGTATTCAGCCGTGGAGGATCTCCTCCGCTAGATCACTGGATCGCGAACTGCACCTGGACCTGGACGACGATCTCGAGGTCGCCGACAGGGACCTGAGTGCCGCCGGCGGCGCCGAACTCGAGCCGGGCGTCCATCGCTCCCTTGAACGGGACGCTCGCCGACTGGTCGCTGATCGCGACGACCTTGCCGAGCGAGACACCCGCGGTGCGGGCCATGGCCTCTGCCTTTGACCGCGCGTCCTCGACGGCGAGCTTGCGTGCCTCGGCCTGCACGGCCTTGGGGTCGTTCAGCGAGAACTGGATGCCCACGTTGGTGGCGCCGTCGTTCTGGACGAGCGCGTCGAGGGCCTTGCCGGCGTCGGTGATGGTGCGCAGGGTCAGCGTTACGGTCTGCTGCGCTTGGTAGCCGGTGATCCTCGGGTTGCCTCCGCGGTCGTCGTACGCGTAGGTCGGGCTGATGCTGTAGCCGGCGGTCTGGATGTCGGCGTCCGCGACGCCGAGCCCCTTGGCTGCGGCGAGGATCCGCGCCACGCGGTCGCCGACCTGCGCCTGCGCGTCCCCGGCCGTGGCCGCCTGGACGGTGGCGCCGGCGCTGACGATGGCGATGTCGGGGCGGATCTTGACGATGGCGTCGCCGGTGGTGACGACGCCCGGTGCGATGTTGCCGCTCCCGCCGTAGATGGCCATCGCGGAGCCGTTGGCGCCGCTGCCGAAGCCGGCGATGGGCGACGCGAGGGCCGGTGCCTTGGCGGCGACGACGAAGGCGAGCAGCAGGGCGGACCCGGCGATGGTCGCCAGGACCGCCTTCTGGAACGTGGTGAGCATTGGGACCTCCCGGTCGTTATGAGTGCTGCCGCTAGTAACGGCGGCAGCGCCCGCGTGGTTCCCGGGAGGCCCCGCCTCGCTCAGCGGACCGCGCTCCGGGCCTTGGCCACGTCGGCCGTGCCCACGGCGAGCTGCTTCTTACCGCCCGCGGCGCCGACGACGTAGATGGCGTCGATGTTCACCTGCTGGTCGGCGAGCTTCTTGGCCGTCTCGGCCAGGCTGCCCGGGCGATCCTCGAGGTCGACGAACAGCATCTCGCGCTCGCCCGCGACCTTGATCCCGCTGCCCTCGAGCGCCTTACGCGCCGCGGCCGTGTCGGCGACGAGGACACGGATGTCACCACTCCCACCCGACGTCGCAGCTGAGATCGCCTCGATGTTCACGCCGGCCTTGGCCAGCGCCTCGGCGAGCTTCGCCAGCGCTCCCGGCTTGTCCTCCATGGATACGCGCAGCTCCTTCAGATGACCCGCCACTGTGTGCCTCCCCCTGCTTTTCGCGCCCGCGGACTCGCTCAGACCGGCGGAGCCGGATCCTCGCTCGAGCCAACTCCTATTCTCCGCTCCATGCCAAGTGGGTCCCCGAAGGAACGCCTCGACGCGATGCGCTCCGCGGCGACCGTCGGCGGAGGCGAGCGCCGGATCCAGCAGCAGCACGCCAAGGGCAAGATGACCGCTCGCGAGCGCCTCGACATGCTGCTCGACGAGGGCAGCTTCACGGAGCTCGACCGGTTCGTGACCGCGCGTCCGACGGAGCTGGTGCCCGACGACGAGCGCGTCATGGGAGATGGTGTCGTCACCGGCTTCGGCCGTGTCGACGGCCGCCTGGTGTACGTCTTCGCGCAGGACTTCACGGTCTTCGGCGGCTCGCTCGCGGAGTCGCACGCGGCGAAGATCGTGAAGGTCATGGACCTCGCGGTCCGGAACGGCGCTCCCATCGTCGGACTCAACGACTCGGGTGGCGCGCGCATCCAGGAGGGCGTCGTCTCGCTCGCCGGCTACGCGGACGTCTTCCTGCGGAACGTCCTCGCTTCGGGCGTCGTGCCGCAGATCTCGGCGATCATGGGCCCCTGCGCCGGCGGCGCGGTGTACTCGCCCGCGATCACCGACCTCGTGGTCATGGTGCGCGACACGTCGTACATGTTCGTGACCGGTCCCGACGTGGTGAAGGCCGTGACCCACGAGGACGTGACGCTCGATCAGCTCGGTGGCGCCGAGGTGCACGCCACGAAGAGCGGCGTTGCCCACTTCGTCACGGACGACGAGGTGCAGTGCCTCCTGCTCCTCCGACGCCTCATCGGCTACTTGCCCTCGAACAACCTCGACGGCCCGCCGGTCGTAGCCACCGAGGATCCGGCCGATCGCATGGACCCGGAGCTCGACAGCGTCGTCCCGGCGTCCAGCAGCAGGGCCTACGACATGACCGACGTGATCCGGCGCGTGGTCGACGACGGCGAGATGCTCGAGGTCCACGCGGGCTGGGCCGGCAACATCGTCTGCGCGTTCGCACGTCTAGACGGACGGACCGTCGGCGTCGTCGCTCAGCAGCCGATGGTCCTGGCCGGCGTCCTCGACATCGACGCATCGACGAAGGCGGCGCGCTTCGTGCGCTTCTGCGACGCCTTCAACATCCCGCTGGTCACCCTCGTCGACGTGCCGGGATTCCTGCCGGGTGTGTCGCAGGAGCACGGCGGGATCATCCGGAACGGCGCGAAGCTGCTCTACGCGTACGCCGAGGCGACCGTCCCGAAGCTCACGGTGATCACGCGCAAGGCCTACGGCGGCGCCTACGACGTGATGTCCAGCAAGCACATCCGCGGCGACTACAACGTCGCCTGGCCGAGCGCGGAGATCGCGGTGATGGGCCCCGAGGGTGCCGTGAACATCCTCTATCGCGAGGAGCTTTCGAGCGCGAAGGACCCGGACGCCCGTCGGGCGGAATTGGTGGCCGAGTACGTGGAGCGCTACGCCAACCCGTACATCGCCGCGGCGCGCGGGTTCCTCGACGACATCATCGAGCCGCGGCAGACGCGGCCGCGGCTCATCGCGGCGTTGCGCGCGCTGGCCGGCAAGCGCGAGGTGAATCCGAAGAAGAAGCACGGGAATATGCCTCTGTGAGCGGCTCGCCG
>CAZTAI010000095.1:0-7287 GCA_964611555.1 uncultured Chloroflexota bacterium
CCGCTGGAGCGGCGAGCTGAACGGCGTGGCCGTCGAGCTCGAGCTCGAGAAGGTCGCGGCCTAGCTCGAGACGATCAGCGAGCGGCGGAGCGCTCCCGCGATCAGCGCGGGGGCCTGCCGCTTCGCCGGGCCGGTCAGCGCCGCGCGCCAGGTGGGGTAAGCGAGGAGAGCGTGAGCGAGCGCTGCCGCGTGCTCAGAGCGCATGCGCAGGGCGCCGCGCCGCGCGAGCTCTGCCATGGCGCGCTCGATGAGCGCGAGCCGGGCGCGGTCGAGCGAGCGCAGCAGCTCACCGCTACCCGGCGCGCCGCTGTCGACGAGCAGCTCCAGCACCTGCCGGTCGCTGCGGTACGTGCGGTCGTGGTAGCCGACGAGATCGTCGAGGATCGCGGCCGCGCTGGCATCAGGCGGCCGCCAGCGCTCGACCTTGCGCGCGAGAACGAGCGCGCGCCGGCGCAGCGCCGCGGTGACGAGTGCCTGCTTCGTCGGCGCGTGCAGGTACACGGTGCGCAGCGCTACGCCGGCGCGACACGCGACGTCGCCGAGACGCAGGTCGGCGTAGCCCTGGATACCCAGCTCGCGCAGCGTCGCACGCTCGATCGCCGTCGCGGTCCTCTCACGCTGATCGGCGCGCGCGCGCTGTACGTACGGTCGCATCGCACTCAGTTTCGCTACATAGGTCATGCATCGCAAGTGCCGGCCTCGGTGATACGCTGAGATCTCGTGGGGCGGAATATCGCGTTCGTATTTCCCGGCCAGGGGTCGCAGTCGGTAGGCATGGGCCGCGCCGTGTTCGAGTCATCGGCCAACGCGCGGCGCACCTTCCAGGAGGCCGACGACGTGCTCGGCTACCGGCTGTCCGAGATCTGCTTCGAAGGGCCGGCGGAACGTCTCGACGACACGAGCATCGCGCAGCCGGCGATCCTGACCACCAGTGTCGCGATCCTCGAGGCGCTGGCCGAGAAGACCGCGGCGCTCGGGAGGCGCATCAGCGAAGGAAGTGAGCCTCGCGGCGTCGCTGCGTTGCCCGCCGATCTCCGACCCGCGTACGTGGCGGGCCACTCGCTTGGAGAGTTCACCGCGCTGGTCGCCGCCGGCGTGCTCACGTTCGCCGACGCGCTGCGCCTCGTCGCCGAGCGCGGCCGTCTCGCTGCGACGAAGGGCGCAAAGGGCTCGATGGCGGCGATCATCGGGCTGTCGGCCGAGCAGGTCGAAGCGGTGATCCGCCAGCACGCGCCGGACGGCGCGACCGTGGTCGCCAACGACAACGGACCGGCGCAGGTCACCATCGCCGGCGACAGCGACGGCGTGGCGCGCGTCAGCGAGGCCCTCGTTCAGATCGGCGCTCGCAAGGTCGTGCCGCTCCGCATCTCAGGTCCCTTCCACTTCCCGCCGATGGGCCGCATCGGTGGCGAGCTGCGCAGCTTCATGGACGGGCTGCGCTGGCGCGAGCCGGTGGTGCCGATCGTCGCCAACGTCAGCGGCCTCCCGCATCCGAACGCCGCCGCGATCCCGGACGCGCTCGTGCGCCATCTGGTGCAGCGCGTGGAGTGGCTGCGCTCGGTACGGTCGATGTATGACGGCGGCGCGCGCACCTTCGTCGAGATCGGTGCGGGGCAGGTCGTGAGCGGCCTGGTCAGGCGCATCGTGGACGCGCGCACGCTCGCCGTGTCGGATCCGCCATCCATCAGTGATCTGCTCGCGAAGCTAAAGGGGGCGACCCCATGAGTCGCCGCGTGGTCATAACGGGATTGGGATGCATCACGCCCGTCGGGAACGACGTGGCCAGCATGTGGGACGCGCTCGTCGCGGGCCGGTCGGGCATCGGCCGCATCACCCGGTTCGACCCGGCGCCGTACGAGAGCCAGATCGCCGGGGAGATCAAGGGGTTCGACCCACTCCTCTATATGGACCGCAAGGACGTACGCCGGACCGACCGCTTCACCCAGCTCGGCGTGGGCGGCGCCGCCCAGGCCATGGCCGACTCGAAGCTCGACCCGGCCAAGGAGGGCGACCGCATCGGCGTGGCCATCGCCACCGGGGTCGGCGGCCTCGAGACGCTCATCGAGCAGGTGCTGGTCATGGAAAAGCGCGGTCCGAGCCGGCTCTCGCCGTTCCTCGTGCCGATGCTCATGGCCAACGCGGCTTCGGCCCAGGTCTCGATGCAGTTCGGCGTGCGCGGCCCGAACCTGACCCACGTTTCGGCCTGCGCCTCCAGCGCCCACGCTCTCGGTGAGAGCGCCGCGATGATCCGCCGGGGCATGGCCGACGCGATGGTCGCGGGCGGATCCGAGGCGGCGGTCATCCCGCTGGCGATCGGCGCGTTCTCGACGATGCACGCGATGAGCCGGCGCAACGACGACCCCGAGCACGCCTCGCGCCCGTTCGACAAGGACCGCGACGGCTTCGTGCTCTCAGAAGGCTCCGCGGCCGTGATCCTCGAGGAGCGCGAGCACGCTCTCGCGCGCGGCGTCCACATCTACGCGGAGCTCATCGGGTACGGCGCCACCGCCGACGCGTACCACATCACGTCACCCTCGCCGGAGGGCGAGGGGAGCGCCCGTGCCATGCGCATGGCGCTGGACGAAGCGGGCCTCAAGCCGGCGGACATCGACTACATCAACGCGCACGGCACCTCCACTCAGCCGAACGACCGCGAGGAGACCGCCGCCATCAAGCAGGTCTTCGGCGAGCACGCGCGCAAGCTGATGGTCTCGTCGACGAAGTCGATGACCGGCCACCTGCTGGGCGCCGCCGGCGCGCTCGAGGCGATCGCCTGCGTGCTCGCGATCCAGAACAGCTGCATCCCACCGACCATCAACTACACGACGCCGGACCCGGCGCTGGACCTCGACTACGTCCCGAACCAGGCGCGCGCCGCCAAGATCCGCACCGCGCTCTCGAACTCGATGGGCTTCGGCGGGCACAACGCTTCGCTGATCATCACCGCGCCCACAGCCTCCTGATGCCGCAGTTCGACGGGCGCGTTGCACTGGTCACGGGGGGCGCGCGGGGGATCGGTCGTGCTACGGCGATCCGGCTCGCCCGCGGCGGTGCGCGGATCGCCATCAACTACAAGGGCAACCAGGCCGCGGCCGAGGAGGCAAAGCGCCTCGTCGAGGAGGCGGGCTCGACCGCGACGATCATCCAGGGTGACGTCTCGATCGAGGCTGACGTCGACCGTCTCGTGAAGGAGGCTCTCGCCTTCGGTGGCGGCAAGATCGACATCCTGGTCAACAACGCGGGGATCACGCGCGACGACCTCCTGATCCGGATGACCGCGGAGGCCTGGGACGCCGTGCTGGACCTCAATCTTCGCGGTGCTTTCCTCGTGACCCGAGCCGCGATGCGCTCGATGATGAAGGCGCGCTACGGCCGCATCGTGAACGTTTCGTCGATCGCCGGCGTCGCCGGCAACGCGGGACAGGCGAACTACGCGGCCGCGAAAGCGGGACTCATCGGGTTCACCAAGACGGTCGCGCGCGAGATGGCCAGCCGCAACGTGACCTGCAACGCTGTCGCGCCAGGGTTCGTGCCGACGGACCTCACCAACGCCCTGCTCGAGCAGATGCAGGAGACGATCCTCAAGAACATCCCGCTAGGCCGGTTCGGCACCGTCGAGGACGTCGCCAACGCCATCGCCTTCCTGGTGTCGGACGACGCGAGCTACATCACGGGCCAGGTGCTGGTCGTCGATGGGGGCATGGTCACCTAGCCCAAGCCACCGATCGCGAGCAGCAAGCCGTCCTTCTTGATCGCGGGACTGGTCACGACGAACAGCACGACACCCGCCTTCGGCGCGGTCACCTGCGCCAGCCGCTCGCCCAGAAGGTCCACGATCTCGCCGAGCGCAGCGCCGCGCTCGACGCGGTCTCCGACGGCGACGCTCATGCGGAAGATGCCTTCGTGTGCCGACCGCACCCAGTCGAAGCTCTCCACGACCGTCGGTGGCGCGACCCGCTCCGCCTCGCCCTCCAGCGCGCCGATCGCGCGCAGCACGTTCGTGACTCCGCGAACGTGCCGCGCGACATCTTCCTCGATCAGCAGGCCGCGCCCGCCCGACTCGGCGATCATCGAGGCGACGCCGCGCCCCGCCGCGACGGCGTAGAGCGAGCCGGGCCGCTCGCCGGTCGGCGCGCTCTTGACCGCCCACGGCAGCCCGTAGGCGAAGGCCATCTTCTTGATGCGCGCGTCGAGGTCCGGATCGCCTGTCTCGCGGTAGATCACGAAGGGCACCAGGTCCTCGACCATGTCGCCGGCGTGGAGGTCGATCGCGTGGTCGCACCTGACCACGATCCGCTCGAGGAGGTGATGCGCGAAGCGCTCGCTCCAGGTCCCGCGCGGGTCGCCCGGAAAGACGCGGTTCATGTTGTCGTTGTCCTCGGGGTTCACGTACACGCTTCGCTCGAAGAAGCCGGGCCGGTTGAGGAGCGGAATGACGAGGATGGTGCCGCGTACGCGTGCCGGGTCGAGCGAACGTCCCACGCGGATCGCCGCTTCCACGCCGGTGTACTCGGCCGCGTGAATGCCCGCCGTGATCAGCATGGTGGGACCCGGCGAGGCTCCGGTCACGACGAAGTACGGCCAGGAGTACTTCGCGAGCATCGGCTCGTCCTCGAACGTGAAGAAGCCGGAGCCGCGGCCCGGCGCTCGAGGCAGCGCGATCGGCCCGATCTCGGTCACCACGGACACGCGCGGATCGTACACATAGCATCGAAGCCGTCCGTGTTCCCTCTGTCCCGCGTCCTCCTGATCGGTGCGGTCGCGCTGAGCGCGTACCTGCTCGACCGCCTGACCAAGAGCTGGGTGGTGAGCGAGATACCGCTCAACACCTCACGCGAGGTCGTGGACGGCTGGGTGCAGATCGTCAATGTCCGGAATACCGGCGCGGCCTTCGGTCTGCTGCCGGAGCGCACCTCGCTGCTGTCGGTCCTGTCGGTGCTCGCGGTAGTCGTGATCCTCTACTACTACCGCACGCTGGCCGCGCGCTCGGCTCCGATCGCCGCGACGCTGGGCATGCAGCTGGGCGGCGCCGCGGGCAACCTGGTGGACCGCCTTGGTCAGGGCTATGTGACGGACTTCATCGACGTTGGCATCCCGGGCGGGTGGCGCTTCTGGGCCTTCAACCTGGCGGACTCCTCGGTCGTCGTCGGCATCGGCCTGGTGACCATCCTTCTATGGGTGGAGGAGAGGCGGCAGGCCAGGGCCGCCGCTTGAGCGAGAAGCTCATCGCGCTGCGCGCCGAGGCGGCGGCCGCGCGGGTGGACCGGTTCGTCGCCGAGCGAACGCAGCTCTCGCGCAGCGCGATCACGCGCCTCGCGCGGGATGGCCATGTGCGCATCGCGGGTCGGCCCGTGGAGCCGGGCCACAAGGTTCGCGCCGGTGACGAGGTCGAGATCGACGTGCCTGAGGAGGCGCCGGCGCTTTCGCTCCAGGCCGAGGACATCGCGGTCGATGTCCTCTACGAGGACCGGGACGTCATCGTCGTGAACAAGCCCGCCGGGCTCGTGGTGCATCCGGCGCGCGGGCATGCCGCCGGCACGCTCGTGAACGCGCTCGTCTCGCGCATCGCCGGAGACGAGGGCCGGGCAGCCGGGCGCCCGGGCATCGTCCACCGTCTGGACAAGGACACCAGCGGCGTGATGATCGTCGCGCGGAACGACGTGGCGCAGGTGGCGCTCTCGCGGCAGCTGCAGGGGCGCACCGTCCGCAAGGAGTACCTGTCGCTCGTCTGGGGCGATCCGGGTCCCGAGCCGGCCGTCATCGACGCTCCGCTGCTGCGCGATCCGGGCGACCGCCGCCGCATGATCGTCCGCGCGACCGGACGCGACTCCGTGACGCGCTTCCGGCGGATCGCGACCTACGGCGACGGGAACGAGCGTCGGGCGCTTCTCCACGTGCAGCCGCTGACCGGCCGCACGCACCAGATCCGCGCGCATCTCGCGTTCGCGAGAACCCCTATCGTTGGCGACCCCGTGTACGGTCGGCGCAGCGATCCAAGCGGTCTCGGCAGGCAGTTCCTGCACGCGTGGCGACTGACCGTTCGGCTTCCGCACGCCGGGGAGAAGACCTTCACCGCGCCGCTCGCCGCCGACCTCGTGGCGTTCCTCGAGACGCTCGGCCCGCCCGACGATGCCGTCGAGCCGTTCGGGGAGCTCGCGTGACCGAGGCCCAGAGTCCCGTGACCGTTTCGATGGCCGCGCCAGCCGATGGCGGTACCGGACGCGATGAACGGCCGCGCGTGCCGGTGCAAGGGCTCTTAGTGATCATCTCGGCACCCTCAGGAGCGGGCAAGGACAGCAGCATCGAGCGCCTCGTGCCAGCACTCGACGGAACGACCGTCTACGTGACGGCGACGAGCCGCTTGCCCAGACCCGGCGAGGAGAGCGGCCGGGAGTACTACTTCTATTCACCCGAGAAGTTCCGGGATGAGATCGAGCAGGGCAACTTCCTCGAGTGGTCGGTCGTGCACGGCGAGTTCAAGGGCGTACGGCGCGACGCGCTGGCCGACACGCTCCGGCAGCACCGGATCGTCATCGTCAAGCCCGATGCCCAGGGGATGCGCAAGCTCAAGGCGCTGCTGCCGGAAGCGCTGACGATCTTCATACAGCCGCCGTCGATCGAGTCGCTGCAGCGCCGCCTGAAGGGAAGGGGCACCGAGTCCCCTGAGCAATTAGAGGTACGCCTAAAGAATGCCGAGATCGAGATGGCCGCGGCGCCCGAATACGACCATGTGGTCGTGAACGAGGACGGCAAGCTCGATCAGACCGTCGCCGAGATCGCGGAGATCATCCGCAGGGAGGCCGAGCGGCCCCGCACCTACTGGCTATGAGCCAGGACGCTCCGGAAGCCCGATAGGGACGTTCGGGACCTCCGAGGCCAAGACCCCGATCCGAGACGGCGGTACCGGGACGGCCGAGGTGGCGGTGTTCGCCGGTCTCCGTGGACCAGCCCGCACTTTCACGTACAGCGTTCCCGCTGAGCTCGAGCTCGTTCCCGGCCACCTGGTGCGCGTGGGCCTCGGGACGCGCAGCGTGCCCGGCGTCGTGGTCGCCGTGGGCGGGCCGTCCGACCAGGCGGGCTTGCGCGACGTCGAGGCCCTCGCGCATCCGGCGCCGGTGCTGTCGGCGCATCAGATCGAGCTGGCGCGCTGGATCGCCCTGACAACGACTCTGGCAACTTTCGCAGTCTCGTTCCCGCTCTACTGGCAATTCGACAAGGCCTCCAGTACTCTGCAATTCGTCGAGTCTGCAAACTGGATGCCGTCGTGGAACATTGCATACGGCATGG
>CAZTAI010000096.1:0-7243 GCA_964611555.1 uncultured Chloroflexota bacterium
TGCTCCACGCGCACGACCTCAGGGATCACATCGCCCGCGCGCTGGATGAGCACCCGGTCGCCGACCCGCACGTCGAGGCGGCGGACCTCGTCGAGGTTGTGCAGCGTGGCTCGCTTCACGGTCGTCCCGCCGACCTGTACCGGAGCGAGCCACGCCACAGGGGTGAGGACCCCCGTGCGCCCGACGTACGTCTTGATGTCCTCGACCGTCGTGGTCGCCTGCTCCGCCGGAAACTTGTATGCGATCGCCCAGCGCGGGTTGCGCGCGACGAAGCCGAGCCGGTCCTGATCGTCGAAGCGGTCGACCTTCACGACGACACCGTCGACGCCGTAGCCGAGCTGCTCGCGTTCTTGGCGGCGCTCCTCGGCGTACTCGACCACGTCTTCGACGCCGTGGACCAGCCGCCACTTCGGGTTCACGCGGAGTCCCAGGCCCTTGAGCCGCTCGAGGAGGCCGTGCTGTGTTGCGACGTCGATACCGGCGGCGCCGTAGACGAAGATCGCCAGGTCGCGCTCCGCGGTCTTACGCGGGTCCACCTGACGGACGGCGCCGGCGGCCGCGTTGCGCGGGTTCGCGAAGAGTGGCTCGCCACGCTCCGCGCGCTCGCGGTTGGTCGCCTCGAACGAGCTGACCGGCAGATAGACCTCGCCGCGGATGTCGATCCGACCGGGCACGGCGTCGAGGAGCGTGAGCGGGACGGACCGGATCGTTCTGAGGTTCGAGGTGATGTCCTCGCCCGTGACGCCGTCGCCGCGCGTCGCCCCCTGGACGAACTTGCCATCGACGTAGGTGAGGTTCACTGCGAGCCCGTCGATCTTCAGCTCACAAACATAGGCAACACGGTCCGAGGTGTCGTCGATCCGCTCGCGGCCGAGAGCCTTGCGAACGCGCTGGTCGAAAGCGCGGACCTCGTCCGCGTCGAAGGCGTTCCCGAGGGAGAGCATCGGCCGCGCGTGCTCGACGGGCTTGAAGCGCTCGGATGGTGGCGCGCCGACCCGCTGCGTGGGCGACTCGGGAGTTACGAGCTCGGGGTGCGCCTCCTCGAGACGGAGCAGCTCGCGGAGGAGGCCGTCGTACTGCTCGTCGCTGATCTTCGGCTGATCGAGCACGTGGTACTCGTAGTTCGCCTTCTCGATCGCGCCGCGGAGCTCGGCGACGCGGCGTTCGACATCGGAAGAGGGCACGAAGCGACGTTAGCGGATCTGAGTCCTGGCCTCGAAGCGTCTGCTACTGACCACGCGCTTCCGGAGCGCCTCCTAGCCGAGATGCTTCCGGAACCACTCGACCGTATCCATCCAAGCTTGGCGCGCGCGCTCGGCGCCGTAGCGGCTGCCCGTGTCGTTGTGGAACGCGTGGTTCACCCCGGCGTAGACCTTGAGCTCGTACGTCGCGCCGGCTCTCTTGAGCTGCTCCTCCAAGGCCGGCATGAAGGCGTTGACCCGCGAGTCCTGCTCCGCGAACACGCCGAGCACGGCCGCCTTGGTCGAGCCGATGCCTGAGGGATCCGAAGGACCGGGCCCATAGAACGGCACGGCCGCTCTCACGTCGGCGCCGCTGTTCAGGAGATGCCAGGTCAGACCACCACCGAAGCAGAAGCCGGTGACACCGAGCTTCGTCCCATCGACGAACGGCTGCGCCTTGAGAAAGTCGAGGGCGCTCTGGAGGTCTTTGACCATGTCCGCGACGCTGCGGTTGCCGAGTGACTGGTTGTAGGCGCCCTGCTCCAGCTTGGCGGCGCCGCCCTCACGTGAGAGGACGTCGAACGCGACGGCCACGAATCCCGCCGTTGCCAGACGGCGCGTCACGTCCTTGATGTGCTCGAGCAGCCCACGGTTCTCGTGGATCACGATCACTCCCGGATAGCGGCCGTCCGCACGGGGCCGCGACAGGTATCCGATCAGCTTGGCCCCGTCGGCCGCCGGGACCTCGGTGTCCCCTGCGGTGATGCGTTCGTCGTCAGGCCGGACCGTGACGCCGTCGGTCGTCGTCTGGGCCGGCGGTGTGGCGTATGGACCGGACGGTGCCTGCCCCTGGGGTACCGACGATGCGGTCGTTGCTGCGCTGGTCGGCGACGGAGCCGCCGTCGCGACCGAGGCGCCCGGGGAGCCACCGACACCGCACGCCGCGAGGAACGCGGCGGCGGCCACGCCGCTGCCGGTAATTAGGGTCACGCGGCGGATCAGCTCGCGCCGCGTGATGAGTCCGTCCTGGAAGTCCTCGACGTGCTCTTCGGCGAGGTAGCGCTGGATCTCGTTCATCTCGACCTGCCTTTGTTGCTCGCTTCGCTCGCACTCTCCTTACGCTTCGATGGCCCATTGCGGATGCGTGAAGGATCTCACGGCCCGCGCCCTGTTACCGGGTTCTTAGACCCAGCGGGCGTGGGAGCAAGCGGACCCGTCTCGGGCAAGGGTGTTTAGGCCGGACGGAGATCGGCGAACGAGGCCATCAGCTTCTTAACGCCCTTGCCGGGGAACGCGATGGTGACTTCCTCGTCATCCGCACGGGGGTTGCTCGAGACGACCATCCCCTCGCCGAACGACGGATGCCGCACGCGGTCGCCCGCGCGGAAGCGAGTGGTCACCGCGGCGCGCTCGCCCGAGCCGTTGCCGCTGCCGGGGCGCACGCGTGGTCCGCCCCACGCGGGAGGAAGACCGGCGAACGCTTCCTCGCGGCGGATCGCGCGGCGCTCGGCGTAGCGCTCGCGCGCCGCCTCGTCGTCGAGCTCCGCCCACATGTCGCGCTCCTCCGCCTCGAGCCCGCCCCGCCGCTCGACCCCGTCCTGGGGAAGCTCGCGCAGGAAGCGGGACGGCGGGTTCGCGGTCGTACGCCCGAACAGCATCCTCCGTCGCGCCCACGACAGATAGCAGCGGTTCATCGCGCGGGTCACGCCGACGTAGCAGAGGCGGCGCTCCTCCTCGAGCTCCGACTCCTCTTCCAGCGATCGCGCGTGAGGGAACACGCCCTCCTCCATGCCGGTGAGGAAGACGATCGGGAACTCGAGGCCCTTGACCGCGTGGAGCGTGATCAGCGTCGCGGCCGGCTTCTGCTCCTGGTACTGGTCCTGATCGGAGACGAGCGCCACCTCCTCGAGGAACGAAGGGAGCTGCTCGTCGCGCGGGAGCCGGACGAACTCATCGGCCAGGCTGCGCAGCTCGAGGACGTTGGCGTACCGCTCCTCGCCCTCCTCGGTGCCGTCGCGTAGGTACGGCCCGTAGCCGGACTTCGCGAGCACGAGATCGATGAGCGCGGGCAGCTCCTGCTCGACCGCGGCCGCGCGCAGCTCGGCGACCGTGCGGCCGAAGCCGACGAGTGCGGCACGCTGCCTGGCGGGGATCGCGCCGATGTCGTCGGCGGCTGCCAGCGCATCCACCACCGGCAGCCCGCGCTCGCGTGCGTCGATCACCAGCGCGGCCTGCGTCTTCGCGCCCAGCCCCCGCGGCGGCACGTTCAGGATGCGGCCCAGGCCGACCGCGTCCTGCGGGTTGCGAAGGATGCGCAGGTACGCGATCACATCCTTGACCTCGCGGCGGTCGTAGAAGGACACGCCGCCGACCACCTGGTACGCGAGGCCGAACTCGCGGAACTTGTCCTCGATCGCTCTCGACTGGGCGTTCGT
This sequence comes from uncultured Chloroflexota bacterium, assembly GCA_964611555.1. Taxonomy (GTDB): domain Bacteria; phylum Chloroflexota; class Limnocylindria; order P2-11E; family P2-11E; genus GWC2-70-10. The sequence continues at coordinate 3,617 of CAZTAI010000096.1, forward strand.
GCGATAGAGGATCGCGACGTCACGCGGCGCGCTGGCCTCGCCCTCGCGGCGCAGCTTCTCGATCTCGCGCGCGATGAGCTCGGCCTCGTGGTCCTGGTCGTACGCCTCCAGCACCACGACGTCGCTTCCGCCGCTGCGGTCTGTCCAGAGCTTCTTCTCCTTGCGGGCCGCGTTGTTCCGGACGATCGAGTGCGCCGCGTCGAGGATCCGCTGCGTGCTCCGGTAGTTCTGCTCGAGCTTCACGACCTTCGCGTTCGGGAAGTCGCGCTCGAAGTCGAGGATGTTCCGCACGTCGGCGCCCCGCCACGAAAAGACGGACTGGTCGTCATCCCCGACGACCGCGAGGTTCTGCTTCCAACCGGCGAGGTAGCGGAGGAACGAGTACTGGGCCTTGTTCGTGTCCTGGTACTCGTCCACGAGGATGTGCTGGAACCGGTCCTGCCACAGGTTGAGCGCGGCGTCGTCCGTCTCCCAGAGGCGCACCGCCAGGAGCAGCAGGTCGTCGAAGTCGACCGCGTTGTTCTCCCGCAGCAGCCGGTCGTAGTGGGGCCAGACGAGGGACGTCGCGCGCTCCAGCTGGCCGTGAGCCTCGTTCACGAGGTCGGCGGGGCCCTTCAGCTCGTTCTTGGCGTTGGAGATGACGGCCGAGATGGCCCCGGGCGGGATGAGCCGCTCCCCGAGCCCGGCCGCCTCCATCGCCTGGCGGAGCACGGCCCGCTGGTCGGCCTCGTCGTAGATCGCGAAGCCCGACTCGATGCCGACCGACCGCGCATGCCGGCGGAGCAGGCGCGCGCAGAACGCGTGGAACGTGCCGACGGTGAGCTCCGGTACGGCCGCCTCGGGCACCAGGCGCTCGAGCCGCTCCCGCATCTCGCGGGCGGCCTTGTTGGTGAAGGTCACGGCCAGGATCGCCCGGGGCGGCACGGCCAGATCGCGGAGGAGGTAGGCGATCCGGTGGGTCAGGACGCGGGTCTTGCCCGAGCCGGCCCCGGCCAGGATCAGGAGCGGCCCCTCGCCATGAGTGACAGCCTCGCGCTGCTCGGGGTTGAGGGGGTCGAGGATCGGATCTGTCAGGCGTTCGATGGTAGGTGCGCACCTCCGCGGTGGATAAGTCGCTGGATCGGTGGATAAGTGGCGAGACCGATCGTGGACGAGGACTCCCCCTCTCGGAGGGAGCATGACTAGAGTCCCGCCTGTCCCGAGAGGGGGCTTGCCGGGGGACCGCAACCGAGATCGCATCAAGGTGCGGCATCCGTCGGCCGGTCGTCGCTCGGGATATTTGTCGCGCCTTCGTCGGCGCGCCTTCGGCGCGCCACTCTCCTTACGCTTCGCTGCTCCTTGTGCGAATACGGTGCAGGTCTTCCACATCGCTGTGAATTCCGAGTGGATAAGTCCATGGATCCCGTGGACAGGAATGCCACGCGATCGATCGAGATCGTGGAGAAGCGTCTTGCTGGGTAACTCGGCGGCCCGTATGTTTCACCTCGTCCCGAGGGGTCTGCTAAAGGGAACAGAGTCTGAGATCCCATCAACGACTCAGGGTTCCCCGGGAGCGCAACCGGAGATAGCATCAAAGGCGGTCCGAGAGGGTATCGAGGACCGGCTCCACGCCCCGATCGTTCGGTCTGGACTGACGATCGGAAACGGAAGCAGGTCGCTCGGGACGTTTCTTTTTGCCTATGTCGCTCGCGCTTCGGCGCTCGCACTTTCCCTCCTCTTCGGCGCCCCTTGAGCGAGCGCAGTCCCTGTGTCCTCCACCCCATGTCCCGGTTTTCATCCAATGCAAGGTTCCGTCCGTAGGCTCGGTCAGAGTGACCGTCGATAAACCTGACCACGAGCTGGTCGAGTCCCTGGCCGGCCGTGACCTCTCCGCCCTGAGCACCCTCTATGACCGGTACGGCCGCGTGGCCTACAGCCTCGCCTACCGGATCCTGGGCGAGCCCGAGGGCGCCGAGGACGTGGTCCAGGACGCCTTTCTGTCCGCCTGGCGCGGTGCGGCCACGTTCAAGAGGGAACGCGGGAACGCCCGCAGCTGGCTCCTCTCGATCGTCCACCACCGGGCCGTCGACGTCCTCCGCAGGAAGACGGCCTTCCGGCCGGCGCCCCTCGAGGCGGCCGGCGACCGGCCCGCTGACTCCGACACGGCCGAGGAGGCCGTGATGAACGTCGAGCGTCGCTCGGTGCGCGCCGCGCTCCTGGAGCTTCCGGAGGCCCAGCGCCGCACCATCGAGCTCGCGTACTTCGGCGGGTACACGCAGTCGGAGCTCTCGGAGCTCATGGGCGTTCCGCTCGGCACCGTGAAGGGCCGCATGCGGATCGGCCTCCAGAAGATGCGCCGGGCGCTGGTGGCACTCCGATGAGCCACGTCGTCGACGACCTCGAGCTCTACGCGACCGGCGCTCTCCCTCCCGACCTCTCGGCGGGCGTCGCCGCCCACCTCGAGGGGTGCACCGAGTGCCGGGCCGCCGAGGTCGAGATCGCCGAGATCGTCGCGCTGCTGGCCGATGCTGTCCCGGCCCGCGAGCCGCCCGCCACTCTTCGGGAGCGGATCCGGGCGGCCGCGGCCGCAGACGTCTCGCGGGCACCGCGCCGCGCGTTCCTCGCCCCACTCCGCTCTCGGCTCATTGGCCTGGCGATGCCGGCAGCGATAGGGCTGGTCCTGCTCCTCGGCGCGAGCACGGCGATGCGGATCCAGGAGAGCCAGGCCCAGCTCGCGCTCTACGAAGACCAGCTCGAGCGCGTCAGCCGCGCCGACCGCAGCTGGTACATGGCCGGAGTCGACCCCTGGACCGGCATGGGCGGGACCCTGGTGGTGCAGAGCGACGCTCGGAGCCCGTTCGTCCTCTTCCACGACCTGCGCCCGCTACCCCAGGGTCAGATGTACGCGGTGTGGCTCATCTCTCCCGACGGCGGCTGGACGCGCGGCTCCAACTTCCAGTCCGATGGCCAGAAGTACCAGCTCATCGACGTGGGCCGGGAGCTGTCCGGGTTCGAGCACTGCGCCGTGACGGTCGAGGCTTCCGAGTCCGGCAAGCGACAGGGTCCCATCGTGATGCAGTCGAGGATCGCCCCGCCCTCGGAGTAAGAAGAGAGGGCCGGCACGTGCCGACCCTCTCCCAGAACAGACGCGACGTAGCTAGCGGCTAATAGTCCATCCCGCCGCCGCCGGGCATCGCGGGAGCCTTGTCCTTCTCAGGAAGGTCAGTGATGAGCGCCTCGGTGGTGAGGATCATCGCCGCCACGGAGGCCGCGTTCTCGAGCGCCGAGCGCGTGACCTTGAGCGGGTCGATGATCCCCGCGACGAAGAGGTCGACGACCTCTCCGCTCATGACGTCATAGCCCCAGGTGCCGGTCTTCGACTCGGCCTGCTTGCGGCGGACCGCGTCGATGAGGACCGATCCGTCCTGACCAGCGTTGAAGGTGAGCTGGCGGAACGGCTCCTCGAGAGCCTTGCGGAGGATGTTGACGCCGGTCTTCTCGTCCAGCTCTGCCTTGACCGTGTCGAGCGCCTTGATCGCGTTGAGGAAGGAGACCTCACCGCCCGGCAGGATGCCCTCCTCGACGGCCGCACGGGCTGCCGAGAGCGCGTCCTCGACGCGGTGCTTCTTCTCCTTGAGCTCGATCTCC
>CAZTAI010000097.1:0-3685 GCA_964611555.1 uncultured Chloroflexota bacterium
GCATGTGGCACGCGCGATAGCGCGTGCCTTGCGGGGGGTTCCTCAAGCCGAGCGGGCGCGCGCTGCGAGCCGCGTCGGGTACCGCGGTGCGCCGTCATCGGAGCGGCCCACCCGAACTGGCTAACTCTGGGTGGAGGGACCGATCTCGCGTCGCATGGAGATCGCTTGTAGAGCGCCGAGCGCGAAGCAGATCGAGATGAGCGAGCTGCCGCCTTGAGAGATGAAGGGGAGCGGGATACCGGTGATGGGCATGAGCGAGATGGCCATGCCCACGTTGACGACGATCTGGAAGGCGAGCATGGCGGCGACACCGCCGGCGACGTAGGTGCCGAAGGCATCACGGGAACGGTGGGCGATGCGCAGGGCCGAGAGCAGGAGGACGATGTAAAGGGCGAAGAGGATGATCGCGCCGACGAAGCCGAGGTCCTCGGCAAGGCCTGAGAAGACGAAGTCGGATTCGGCGATGGGCAGGTAGCCGAGGGGCGACTGGGTGCCGGCGGTCAGGCCCTTGCCGGTGAGCTGACCGGAGCCGACGGCGATCAGCGACTGGATGATGTTCCAGCCGGCGCCCTGCGGATCGCTGTAGGGATCCATGAAGATCGTGAGACGCGCGCGCTGGTACTCCTTGAGCATCGTCCAGAGGATCGGCGAGGCAGCGATGCCCACCGCGATGAGGGTCGCGAGATGCCAGAGGCGCGCGCCGGCGACGAAGGCCATGCCGAAGAACATCCCGAGGAACACGAGGCTGGTGCCGAGGTCGGGCTGGCGGAAGACGAGCGCGACGGGCGCGGCGAGGATCAAGAGCGCCCCGATGAGGGTGAAGGGCGAGCGCACGTCGCGGTCGGCGAACCACTTGGCGAGGACGATGACCATGAATACCTTGGCGAACTCGCTTGGCTGGAACTTGAACCCGGCTATGGTCACCCACCGGGTCGCGCCGAGGGTCGAGTTCCCGATCACCAGCACCACCGCGAGCAGGATCAGCGTGAAGATGAAGAAGAGCGGCGCGAACGTGCCGAGCCAGGAGTGGTCCACGAAGGCGACGATCGCGAGGACCGACAGCCCGATCACGGCGTAGAGGATCGACCGCAGGACCTGCTGACCAACGTCGCCGGTGAAGGTGCGGTCCTCGACCGTGATCGAGTAGCCCATTACGAGGCCGTACCCGATGAGCAGCAGTGTGGCGAGGAGCAGGAACCAGTCGAGCTCTAGGAGGCGCCGCGCCGTGGGCCGGTCGGTGAGCGGCGAGCCAGCCTGGGGGATCGAGATCGGCCGGACGCTCATGGTGCCGTCGCCTGCGCGGCGTCCTCGAAGTAATAGCGCTCGAGGACCCTCTGGGTGAGCGCGACCGCGGGGTTGTAGCAGGTGTTGCAAAGCGACCGGCTCGAGTCGAACGTGAAGATGACCATCGCCATCTCCGCGGTCGGGTCGGTGTTGTCCGCCTTCGGGACGAAGCTGACGAACCAGTTGTGGAACCCGAGCTTCTGCTTGCCGGCGGCGTCGACGCCCTTCGAGAGACCGAACTCGGCGGTGCCGGTCTTGCCGGCGATGGGCAGCTTCGCCTTCGGCATGAAGGCGTGTCCGATCGTCACCACGCGGCGAGCGGACTCGCGGATCAGGCGCAGGTTCTCCTGCGACACGTCGAGGCGGCGCGCGACCTCGGGCTTCTGCTCGTACACGAGCGTCCCGTCCGCCGCGCGCACTTCCTTGAGCAGGCGCGGCTCGTAGACGGTGCCGCCGTTGGCGACCGCCGCGTATGCGTTCAGGAGCTGCAGGGGGGTCACCGCGACGAAGCCCTGACCGATCGACGCGTGATAGGTGTTACCCAGGGTCCATGGCTCGTTGAAGCGCGTGAGCTTCCAAAGAGGGTCGGGCATGATCCCGCCGGCCTCGCCTGGCAGATCGATGCCCGTCGGCTCGCCGAAGCCGAGCATGCGCCCGTACTTCGCGAGCGCGTCGGGCCCGGCGCCGCGCTGGCCGGTCGCGGGATTCCCCCCACCCAGTGTGTAGAAGTAGATGTCACTGGAGTGGGCGAACCCGTTCACGAAGTCGACGGGGCCATGAACGCGCCAGTCGTAGAACGGCCAGCCGTCCACCCGCAAGACGTTCGAGCTCACGTTGACGACGGTGTTGCGCGTCGCGGCGCCGGTCTCCAGGGCGGAGAGGCCGGTCACCATCTTGAAGGTCGATCCGGGCGGGTAGATGTCGCCGATCGCCTTGTTCACAAGCGGCCGCCGGTCGTCCGAGTTCCACGCCAGCATCTCTGAGTTCGTCACACCCCGGACGAAGGCGTTGTTGTCATAGGCCGGGATCGAGACCATCGCCAGGATCTCTCCGGTCTGGGGGTCCATCGCGATGCCGACGGCCTGGGTAAAGCGGTCCTCCTTGACCCCGAGCTCGAGTTCCTCGTTCAGAAGGCGCTGGAGACGGTCGTCGAGCGTGAGGACGACCTCGTTGCCGGGCACCGGCGGGATGAGGGCCAGCGTGCGTAGCTCGCGCAGCGACGCGTCGCGCTCGACCTCGCGCCAGCCGTAGGTGCCGCGCAGGTAGCTCTCGTACTGCCACTCGATGCCGGTCTTCCCCACCGTGTCCTGCAGGTAGTAGCCGAGGTCTCGACGCTCCTCGAGCTCCTCTTCATTGATCGGCCCTACGTAGCCAAGGACCGGCGCATACAACGGCCCGCTCAGGTACGTCCGGATCGCCTCGCTACTGACGCGCACACCCGGGTAGAGGTCGGCGCGCTCGAGGAGCAGCAGCGCTGTCTCGCGCGGAAGTGGAAGCTCGTTGACCTTCACCGGCTCGAACGGATTGCGCGCGCGCTGCGTCGTGATCGCTTCCTTGATCTCGGCCGCATCCTGCTGGAGGAACACCGCCAGGAGCGACGCGACCTCCTCCTCGCGCGCGCGCGGCAGATCGATGGGGATGATGCTCACCGCGAAGCCCGCTTCATTCTCGGCGAGGATCACGCCGTTGCGATCGACGACCACGCCGCGCTCCGGTGGGACCGGGACGCGCATGACGCGGTTCTGCTCCGCGAGCGATCGGTAGTGCGCTCCGTTCATTACCTGAAGATCCCAGAGGCGGACGCTGAGCACGGTGAACATCCCGACCATGACCAGCGCCAGCGCTGCCAGGCGCCGGGAACGCACGAAAGAACGCTCGGTGCGATCGTTCACTAGAAGGGCGACTCCTGCTCAGTGAGTCTGCAGCCGACGCGGGCCAGCGGATACACCACGGACGCGAGCGCTCCCGTGTAGATACCGACGCCGATGGTCTGAGCGACGAGCGCGGCGGCGTCCGGAAGCGGCTGACCAAGGAACGCCAGGATCCCGACGTAGATGAGCTGCGTGATCAGCGCGGCGATCCCCACCGCGACCGCCCCGGCGACGAGCGGGATCGGCTTGGCCTGGGACCGCTCCCCCAACCCGACCAACAGGACTCCGGGGAGCGACGCGACAGTGAACGCACCCAGCGGACCACCCGACAGAAGGTCCGTAGCGAGGCCGGCGACGAACGCCCACCAGAGGCCCTCGCGCGCGCCCGCGGCGACGGACCAGGACGCTGCGACCAGGATGGGCATGTTGGGGAACGCACCTCCGACGATCACGAGGGGCCCGACGGCGGCCTGAAGCAGTGCCGCGACCACCGGGACCGCGATGGCCAAAGCGATGCGCATCGGTCTCCC
>CAZTAI010000097.1:3785-7089 GCA_964611555.1 uncultured Chloroflexota bacterium
TACCCCACGGAACGCCCGCGGACATAGGGCGATACGTGTTCGTGGAGATACCTCTCTTGGTATCGGCGCACGCCTGACCGGAGCATGGCCGGATCATAGGGTCGAGTCCGCGAGCGGCCCCCGGGTTCTCTGATACACTTTCTGATATCGCGCAGTACGGACGATCCCGCGCAGCCTGTGCAGTGGCCGCAGGCATGAACAGATGAACTATTGGACCGAGCGTCGGGTACAATGCAGACACGTCTACCACCCTCCACACCCTCTCCACAGAACGCTCCAGAACCAAGTTTCCACGTGGAGCCAACGCGCATGTTCGATCCGATGGAGGGCTGCAATGACGGCCATAGCCGTAGCCAACCAGAAGGGTGGAGTGGGGAAGACGACGACAGCTATCAGCCTCGGTGCGGCGCTCGCTGGCATGGGCCGGCGCGTGCTGCTGATAGACCTTGACCCGCAGGGCAACGCCACAGCCGGGCTAGGGGAGTCTCGCGAGCGCACTGCCTCCGTCCACGGCGTGCTTCTCCGCGAAGCGCCGGCGGCTGAGGCGATCATCCACACCTCCGTTCCCGGTCTCGACCTGATGCCGTCCTCGACCGACATGGCCGGCGCCGAGGTCGAGCTGGTCCCGGCCATGGCCCGGGAGCACCGCCTGAAGACCGCGCTCGAGCAGATCCAGGGGTACGACGTCGTCCTGGTCGACTGCCCGCCGTCCCTCGGCCTGCTGACGATCAACGCCCTCACCGCCGCGGACGAGGTCATTGTCCCCGTCCAGGCCGAGTACCTCGCCCTCGAGGGACTGGCGCAGCTCCTGGGCACCATCGAAGCGGTCAAAGCGCGTCTCAACCAGAAGTTAGCGATCCTCGCAGTCCTGGTCACTATGAGCGACCGCCGCAACCGCCTCTCGGTCCAGGTGGCCGAGGAGGTCCGGCGCCACTTCCCGGACGTCATGGCCAGAACCCAGATCCCCCGGTCGGTGCGCCTGGCGGAGGCGCCCAGTCACGGCAAGCCGATCAGCTCGTACGACCCGACCTCCCGCGCGTCGGAGGCCTACGCCGAGTTCGCCAGGGAGATCGCCTTGCGCCTCGACGCGCGCCGGCCTATCGCCCTTGCCGGGGCGGTCTCATGAGGACGGGCCTCGGTCGCGGCCTGGACGTCCTCCTGGGTCAAGCGGGCACCCAGACCCCCACCCCAACGTCTGCTACTAGTCATGGTATCGGTGAGATCCCTCTGGAGCGTGTCACGCCGAACCGGCAACAGCCACGGACCAGCTTCCCGGCCCAGGAGCTCGAGCGCCTGGCCGACTCGATCAGGCGTCACGGGGTGCTGCAACCGATAGTGGTATCTAGGACCACCGACGGGTTCGAGCTCGTCGCGGGCCATCGTCGCGTGCTCGCTTCACGGATGGCCGGCAAGACCTCGATCCCTGCGGTCATCCGCGACGAGGTCAGTGATCGCCTCGAGCTCGCGCTCATCGAGAACATCCAGCGCGAGGATCTGAACGCCCTAGAGACCGCGCGCGCCTACAAGCTGCTCATGGAGACCTACGGCCTGACGCTCGAGCATCTCGGCGAGCGGGTGGGGAAGTCGAAGTCCACGGTCGCGAACACGATGCGCTCGCTTCAGGCGCCGCAGCTGCTTCAGGACGCGCTCACCGACGGCAAGATCACTGAGGGGCACCTAAAGGCGCTGCTCTCGCTCGACATGTCGGCCGCGATCGCCGCACTCGGCGACATCATCGCCAAGGGCCTATCTGTGCGTGAGGCCGAAGCGCTCGCACGGAAGCTCGCCAAGCCGCGCAACAGAAGTGAAGCGCGTGCGGGACGTCGTGCGGATCCTGAGCTGAAGGCCGTGGTGAATGAGCTCCGCGCCGCGTTATCCACCAAGGTAGAGATCGTTCGTGGTCGCAAGGGCGGAAGGATCACGATCGCGTTCTACTCAGATGACGACTTCCAGCGCCTGTACGACCTCCTCATCGAAGCCGGGAAGTAGCTTCGGATGGCGATGAGGGCAACGCGCAAGAACGGACGGGACATGGCCAAACAGGGGAGCGACGCGTCCGGCAACGGCGGCTACGGCGCCGACAGCATCCAGGTCCTGGAGGGCCTGGAGGCGGTCCGCCGGCGTCCCGGTATGTACATCGGGACGACCGACCTGCGCGGCCTTCACCACCTGGTCTACGAGGTGCTGGCCAACTCCATCGACGAGGCCATGAACGGCGTATGCGATCGCATCGACGTGATCATCCACAAGGACGACCGCATCACCGTCAAGGACAACGGCCGCGGTATCCCCGTGGAGAAGCAAAAGCAGACAGGGAAGTCCGCGCTCGAGGTCGTACACACCATCCTCCACGCCGGCGCCAAGTTCGGCGGAGGCGGCTACAAGGTCTCGGGCGGACTCCACGGCGTCGGCGTGTCGGTCGTCAACGCACTCTCGAGCCTCCTGCGCGTCGAGGTGCACCGCGACGGCAAGGTCCACGTCCAGGAGTACCAGCGCGGCAAACCCTTGGGTCCGGTCCGCGCGATGATCAAGAACGAAGAGGAGCCGCCGTCACTCATCTGGAAGCCGCGAACACGGCTCACCGGGACGATCACCACTTTCACACCGGATACGCAGGTCTTCCCGGTCATCCAATGGGATGCCTCGATCGTCACCCAGTGGCTCCGCGAGACGGCCTACTTGAACAAGGCCCTGTGGCTCTCGCTCGTCGACGAGCGCAGCGGCACGAACGAGAGCTTCTACTTCGACGGCGGTGTCGTGTCGTTCGTGCGCCACCTGAACAAGGCCCACCAGGTGCTCCACAAGCCGGTCAACGTCGAGCGCACTTTCCCGGAGAACGACACCTTTGTTGGTGTCGCCTTCCAGTACAACGACAGCTTCGCCGAGCGGACCTACACGTTCGCCAACAACGTCAACACCATCGACGGCGGCGCCCACCTGACGGGGTTCCGTACGGCCCTCACGCGGACCCTGAACTTCCACGCTCGCAAGATCGGAGCGCTGCGGGAGGCTGACCCGAACCTCACGTCTGAGGACGTCCGGGAGGGCCTGACGGCGATCGTGAGCGTCAAGATCAGGGAGCCCCAGTTCGAGGGCCAGACCAAGACCCGCCTGGGGAACGCGGAGGTCCAGGGTCAGGTCGCGACAGCGGTGAACGACGCGCTCGGCCAGTTCCTGGACGAGAACCCCTCCGACGCGCGCCGGATCATCGAGAAGTGCCTCACCGCGTTCCGCGCGCGCGAGGCCGCGCGCAAGGCGCGCGACCTAGTGCAGCGCAAGGGCGCGCTCGACGGCTTCTCGCTGC